>JABMRH010000209.1 GCA_013202725.1 Desulfobacteraceae bacterium | reverse complement strand
TTATTATGGGTAAAAGAAAGAAGCCCGCTGTTCTGGAAGTACACCCTGAGGGGGCTGTTTTTCACGATGCCGGCGATATCTGGGGAATGGAAACTTATGAAGCTGAAGATACTGTTAATCAGCGGTTTGGAATTACAGGCAGGAAAACAAAAAAGACAGGTTCAGTAGTAATAGGACCTGCCGGGGAAAAGCTTGTTTGCTTTGCTGTTATCGAAAACGATTACTGGCGTTCTGCCGGAAGGACCGGAGTAGGAACGGTCATGGGATCAAAAAATCTCAAGGCCATAGTTTTTAAGGGTGATAAAAGGCGTTTGCTTTTTGATAAAGAGAATATCAAAACCTTTTCAAAGCAGGGTGCGGAAAAATCAAGGAACAACCCGTCGGTTCTAACTTTCAAATCCTGGGGAACTCCAAACATGGTTAGAACCGCTAATTTAGCAGGAGCATTTCCAACAAGATACTGGGCTGAAAGCTTTTTTGACGGATGGGAAAATATCAGCGCACAGGCGCTGCATGAGCGCTGCCGTGTTAAACCTCATGCCTGCCCCAAATGTTTTATTTCATGCGGAAGGATGACCACAGTTGTCAGCGGCCGCCATGCAGGGCTTAAGATCGAAGGGCCTGAATACGAAACTATCTACGCATTTGGCGGCCTTTGCCTGATTGATAGCATTGAGGAAATCGCTTATTTAAACGATATCTGCGACAGGCTTGGTATGGACACAATAACAGCCGGCAATCTTTGCGGATTTACAATCGAAGCTGCAAGAAAGAAAAGGATAGAGCTTAATATAGATTATGGTGATGTGGATGCTATTGCCGGTTTGCTTAAAATGATTGCAAACAGAGAAGGAATTGGGGATGTTCTTGCGAGGGGAATTAGATATGCCGCAAAAGAATGGAACCTGGAGGATTTGGCAGTTCATGTCAAGGGCCTCGAGCCGCCGGGATATGATCCAAGGACACTTAAAGGAAGCGGGCTCGCATTTGCAACATCCGGAAGAGGGGCATGCCATTTAAGGGCAACTTTTCATAATCCGGAATTAACCGGCCTGATCGATCCTGATATTGTTAAAGACAAAGCAAAGCTATTTATTGATTTTGAAGATCGCCTGACCCTCATGGACACCTTGATACTGTGCCGCTTTTACAGGGATCAGTGTTCCTGGGAAGGGCTGAGCCAACTCATTCAGATTACAACCGGTTTAAAGGAAAATAAAGAGTCTCTTCAGAAAAGAGCTGCAGAAATAACGGACCTGATCCGTTGTTTTAATATTCGTGAAGGCATGAGACCGGAGGATGACAGTCTTCCTGAGCGTTTATACAAAAAGTTTCATAAAACCAAAAGCGGTTTAACTAAAGATGAGCTCAAGACCATGCTGAAGGATTACTACAATCTTAGAGGATGGAATCAAAATGGTCTTCCGAAAGTTAAATAATGAGAAATGATTACTAAAACGCAAAAGCTTTCCGGTGGCCGCTCTATCCACCAGTTCAGAGGCAAAACCAGCAATATTTATATTGTTGAAGCTGACAGGGAAGATGCTACATTCCTTATTGACTGCGGCATGCCGTCCGATTCAGAGGTTTTATTTGACATCTTAAACCGATTGCCGGAGTTGAGGCGCATTGTTTGCACACACTTTCATGTGGATCATGTTGCAGGATGGATCAATCTTAAAAAAGTCTTCAAAAACTGTGAAATCTGGCTTCACGAAAAGGCAAAACCTTTTGTCATCGGCCGTGAACGCATTCCTTGTCCGTCATTTGTCGATTATATTAAAATACTCCGGCCGTGCATGAAAGAGTATGCTTATTATCCAAAGTTTGGCGATCTGTTTAATGGCGGGTTGTATGGCACGCCGTTTAAAAAAGGATTTCCCCTGGATCGAGTTGAATTCTTTGCAAACGAATCCGCCTGCGGCGGACTGCCGGGCTTTATTACCATACAGACTCCGGGCCATAGACCTGACTCGGTTTCCTTTTTTGACCCTGACAGCGGAATCCTTGTTTCCGGAGATTTCATTGTGGTGATTAAGGATAAGCTTGTAAACAATTCATTTGTGGCAAGCAGGAAGGATCAGGAAGATTCAATCGATAAAATCAAGCAGATGAATGGTGTAAAGTTTATCTATCCCGGGCATGGTTATTGCCGGCCGTTCAACATAGGTGAGTTGTGATTTTGAGGAGTGATCTGTTTAAGATAATACCTGTCGCCTTTGCGTTTTACCTGCAAGTTATACATTTTGATTGTTTCAGTTAAAGGACGGCCAAACAGAAAATCAATCATATCAGGATTTATTCCCGCCTTTTCAGCAAGCAAAGGGCGCAGGTGAATGTCATATTGGATAATATCGAGTAAACCTTTAATAGCTTCATTTCTTTTATCAGTATTTAATTCCTTTACAAAACCCTTGATCTTTTTATACGAGCATCGGGCCTGATGATCTTCGATCAGATTCCACAACCCCTTGATTTTTGACAACAGGTCTTTACGGGTCAGCCTGTTTTTTGAATAGATCCTTTCTAATTCTTCAGTATCC
>JABMRH010000003.1 GCA_013202725.1 Desulfobacteraceae bacterium | reverse complement strand
ATATTGAGAGAGCAAAGGCGCTGGGTGAATATCTGGCGGAGATTCACAAAGAAAAAAAGGATCAGCCCGATCTTTATATCAGAAAGGTTAGAGATCTTATCGGCCACGGCGAATGTATAATGGGGATTATCGACGGGTATCCGCTTAATTATGAATTCTGTCCAAACGAACTTTTTTGTGAAATCGAAAAGCTCTGTGTTGATTGGCGCTGGAAACTCAAACAATATAGCCATCGTTTATGCCGCGAACATGGTGATTTTCATCCATGGAACATTAAATTCCGGGAAGGAACAGATTTTTCAACCTTTGACAGGAGCCGTGGAGAATACGGAGAGGCAGCCGATGATGTGGCTACGCTCAGTATCAATTATATCCTTTTTTCCATTTTAAGATACGGTAAACTGGACGGACCGTTCAAACAATTACACGACACATTTATGGGGACCTACCTTGACAGGACAAAAGATACGGAAATTTTCGATGTTATTCAGCCTTTTTATGCTTTTCGCGGCCTGGTTATTGCTTCTCCGGAATGGTACCCGAATCATCCAAAGGATATACGAAGAAAGCTTTTTAACTTTATCAGAAATATCCTTGCAACAGAGAGGGTGGAAATAGATGAAATCAACCGATACCTCGAATAAGGGATGGGCTGTCTGGTTCACAGGGCTTCCCGGGTCCGGAAAAAGCAGGTTGTCACAAATTGTGTTTGAGATGTTGACCGGAGACGGGATAGTGTGCGAATGGATCAAGCTGGATTCCATACGAAAGAGGTATGTTGAGAACCCGAAATATACAGGCGAAGAACGTAATTTTGTTTATGAGAAATTGGTTGATCTTGCCGAAAAAGGTGTGAAAAACGGTAAAAATATTATAATAGACGCTACTGCTCATAAGAGGTTATACAGGGAAAGAGCCAGAAAAAGGATTGAGCGTTTTATTGAGGTGATGGTTACCTGCCCCCTTTTAGTTTGCATTGACAGGGAGTCTAAACGCAAAGAGGGGTATGTTGTGGCGCAAATGTATCGGAAGGCGCTGGAACGGAAAGAAAAAGGGACTCAGTTTGAAGATCTGGGAGCTGTAATCGGAGTAGATGTTCCGTACGAAGAAAACCCGGATGCTGAAATCATTATCGACAACAGCACGGGAACGGCTGTGGATAATGCCCGGAAAGTTAAAGAGGCAATTAGACGATACATTGATCAATGGGTCTGAAGCTTGATTTTAGATAGTAATGCTGAAATATTGTCAGATATATTTTAATTGTATAGGAATTTCCTTTTCTAAATAACAAATAACAACTCACAAATATCAAATAAATTACAATAACCAAAATTCAAAATGACCAAAATTTGCAACTCCAAACATGTTTTGTTCATTGAATATTGAAACTTGGGATTTATTTGTAATTTGATGCTTGAAATTTGGGATTTGATAAGTTCAAGGAGGGCAGTTATGCCGATATATGAATATAAATGTTTAAAATGCCAGGAATATTTTGAGATGCTTGTAATGAGTCAAGATGAAGAGCTCGAGCTTAGATGTCCTAAATGTAAGTCCGAGGAATTTGAGCGAGTTATCAGCACAACCAACTATTCCATGGACACTGGTTCGGGTGCAGGTCAAAAGGCAAGCGTTAAAACAAGGGAATGTTCAACCGGCTCATGTACCACCTATGATATACCGGGGCTGAGCAGGTGAGTCCTTAAAAAAACTGTGAACCGTAAACCGTGAACGGTTACCGAATGGAGTATGATTTTAAGTTTAATTATTAATTTTGGTGAACGGAAAGTTGAAATCAAACGCAAAGCAAGGGGTTTTGATGAGGATTTACAGGATGAGTTTTGATGTTTTAATCCTGAACATCCTGTTAATCCTGTCTAAAAAGTCTCTTTGAAAGACCTAAATTTTATGCTTATAAAAGGAGATAAGTTAATATCAAAAGATATCCGCAGTATTTTATTAATTCAGCTCGGCGATATAGGCGACGTGGTGTGGGCTACACCCACTTTCCGTGCTGTAAAGGAAGCGTACCCGCAGGCAAATGTTTCGGTTCTCTTGAGGGAAAGTTTTGGATCGCTTTTAGAGGCGGATCCTCATATTCATAAAATTTTTGAGGTAAAGCGATATAATGGAAACATTTTAAAAAGGGCGAGAAAACAATTATCTTTCATAAGAGATTTGCGAACAGAGCGATTTGATCTGGTTTTTGATTTGCGTTCAGATGACAGAGGCGCTTATACGGCTCTTTTGTCAGGTGCTCAAATCAGAGCCGCCTTGCTTTATCGCGGCCTCAAATGGCGCAATTTACTCTTTACACACCTCGTTGATCCGCCTGCTTCCAAAGAAAGAATTTACGGCGCTGCCGAACAGTCCCTCTGTATTGTGAGAGAGTTTGGTATAGACACAAAAGACACAATTCCAAAGCTCTGGGTTTCTGAAAAAGTCAAAAGACGAGCAGAAAAACTCTTAGATGATAACGGTGTGACGGCTGTGAGCCGATGGATTACGCTGAACCCCTTTTCAAGATGGGAATATAAAGAGTGGGAGCATGAAAAATGGGTGCAGGTTATTGATTGGTTATGGGAGGAATATGGAATCGCGACAGTTGTTGTCGGGGCGCCCGAGGAGAGGGAAAAATCAATTGATATAGTCAATAAATGTAAAGGACGAATTTATAACCTTACCGGCAGAACCAGCCTGGATGAATTAGCTGGGGTGCTCAGCCTAAGCAGCCTGCATATAGGTGTTGACAGTGCAGCTCCTCATATAGCCGCTGCAGTCGGCATTCATACCATAACTATTTACGGTCCTTCCGAATGGCTGGTTTGGGCGCCTTTGGGTGAAATGCATAGCGTTGTCACTCCGGATCGCGATTGCGCTCCATGCCATCAAAAAGGATGTGATGGCAGCGGCACAAGTAAATGTCTTGAAGAGTTGACAATTGACAAGGTAGAAAGGGCTATTCATAGGGCCCTGGATAAGAGCGGGATACTTACAACCTGAAAGGATGTAGAAAAATGAGCAAGGTCTTAATCGGCATACCTGTTTTGGACAATGTGGAGATAACCAGAGCATGTCTGCAACATCTTTATCGAAACACTGAAACTGATAGATTAAGATTAAATGTTTCTGTTTTGATAGTTGATAATGGATCACAGAATGATATAGAAGATATTTTTCGACAAGAATTTAAAGATCCGAAATTTCCCACTTATTTTTTGAGAAACTCAGAAAATATAGGTGTGGCTGCCGCATGGAATCAAATATTAAAGTTTGCTCCAGAGAAAGAACTCGAGAAATACTTTTATTACGATTATTACGTTATATCGAATAATGATGCGTTTTTTGGTGTTGACTGGTTGCAACCATTTGCAGAAACCATGGAAACTGACAAAACCATAGGCTGGATTTCTGCCATGGAAAATGGATCATCTGTATTGGAAGAACTAATGGAAGCACATTCATTATCAAAGGAATATCGGGTAAATCCACAAACGCCATATACCACCGAGGTCATTAATGAGAGTTTAAAGCGAATTTATGAAAAATGGGGCGGGCATGAGCTTTTCTGCCGACTTGTCAGGAACAAGGACCTGCCTTTTTTTATCCCATTTCAAAAAGAGAAACGATCTGCTGTCTGCTTTATGGTAAGACCTGCCATGATTAATCAGATCGGTTTTTTTGATCAAGACTATTCTCCAATCGGCATCGCTGAAGACCTGGAATACTTTCTGAGAATGGAGCGAATTTTAATGCCATCGTGGTTAACTGATGAGATATATCCTGAAGATGCAAAATGGAAATGTGGTTTCTGTGGTAAGAGCGTTGTTCATCACAACTGGTGCAGTACACGCCAGGGACCT
>JABMRH010000208.1 GCA_013202725.1 Desulfobacteraceae bacterium | reverse complement strand
GCAGGCGCTTGCGCCGCGTGTCGCTCGCAATGACAATACTGAGGTTATGCAAAGGTCTCTATTCTATTAACATGGACTCAAAAATCGCTAATGCGTTATAGTTTTAATATCTTAGCGCCTTTGCGCCTTTGCGTGAGATATTTTTTTAAAAAAGAGATTAACGGAAAAATATGATTGCAAGAAAAAAAGCGGTTGTCCTGTTAAGCGGAGGCCTTGATTCAACAACCCTTCTGGCCATTGCAAAGCATGAAGGCTTTGAAATACATAGTTTAACCTTTTTCTATGGACAGCGCCACGCCATTGAGCTGCAGGCAGCTAAAAAAGTGGCAACCACCTTTAATGTCGCGAAGCATTTTGTAATAAATCTGGATCTTAAAATTATCGGCGCTTCAGCCCTTACCGACAACATTGATGTGCCAAAGGTAAAAGATATAAAGCAGATAGGAAAACAAATCCCCGTCACTTATGTGCCTGCGCGAAATACAATCTTCCTTTCCTATGCCCTTGCTCTGGCAGAGGTTCTTCTTTCATCCGATATATTTATCGGCGTCAACGCTATCGACTACAGCGGATACCCTGACTGCCGGCTTGAATACATAAAAGCCTTCGAACAAATGGCAAATCTTGCCACAAAGGCGGGAGTGGAGGGGCTTACAAAAATAAAGATAAGAACTCCTCTAATTAATATGACCAAAGCGCAAATTATAAAAAAAGGGATTGAACTTGGAGTTGATTATTCCTTAACACATAGCTGCTATGATCCTTCTCCGGAAAACCTGGCATGCGGAAAGTGTGATAGCTGCATCTTAAGAAAGCAGGGTTTTAAAAAGGCGGGAATATCAGATCCGGCAAAATACGTATTGCAATTAAGGAAGTAATGCTGTTGCAAAAATAAGATCTTCCCTGTTTGTAATTTTTATATTCCGTCTGCTGCCGTAAATTATTTTAATATTTCCCCCGAGTCTTTCCACGAGTGATGCATCATCTGTGCCCACAAAACCTTCCCTCCTTGCGTTTTTATGGGCTTTGATTATCAGATCATATTGAAAAGCCTGCGGGGTCTGTGCAAGAAATATATCATCTCTTTTAAGTGTGTCGCATATAAAACCGGAGCTGTCCACCTGCTTCAAGGTATCATTTGCAGGAACAGCCGGAATGCATGCACTATACTCTTTTGCGCCGGTTATACATGCCGCTATCTGGTCCTGAGAAACAAAAGGTCGCACACCATCATGGATGACGACTATTTCCGCAACATCTTTATCTACTGCCATAAGGCCGTTATATACAGAATCCTGACGTTTCTCTCCACCTGGCACAAGATCGATCTTTTTACAAAGGTTTAGGGGGGCAACTATATCTTTCCAACAATAATCGATATCTTTTTTTGGAACAACAAGAATAATGCAATCTATCAAATCGCATGCATCAAAGGCCAGCACGCTATAAGCCAAAATCGGACGGCCCGCAAGCAAAAGATACTGCTTGCGCAGTTTATCATTCATCCTGACGCCTTTACCGGCAACCACAATAATTACTGGAATCATGTTTCGCCATCCGCAATAAATATCATCTTAAATAATTCAATTCTTTAGGCAGCGGAATTCCCTTGCCCATTGTATCTTCACCGTAATTGACGCTTGCAAGCTTTTCTATATCCTTTAAGGCACGGGTATCCCCTTCGAAAGTAACCTTGTTAATATTTTCTTTCTGTATTTTACCGCCGGCCCATTGTATGTCAAGCACACTGCTGGCGTCGAACCTGTCCGATTTTATACATAGTTCTACCTGCCCCCCGTAATGTTGAACAATTTTAGCGACAAGAAGACTGGGTCTGCTGTGAAAACCAAGTTTTACCGGAATGCCGACAGTAATGGAAGAACGCTCTATATTCTCATTCAGTATATCCCGTGCCAAATCTTTGCCGGTCATTAGAAATTGGCAAGCATAATACAGGCCGTAATTAATCGTACGGTCAAGGAGTATTGAAGGGTTGATCAGGAACGCCAATCGGTCTTGAACCTTTTTGTAAATATTCTTGTATCCTGCTTCATGTAGGTGTCGTTCATAAAAATGGAGAAGCCTGCCGATCATTTGAAGAAGATGGAATACAACCGAAATATAGCCGCGGAGCTGTTTAAGTTTCCTGTTGCCGAACCTGAATCCTCCGTGTATCACATATGTATCAAATGAAGATTGAAGGTTGTGCACAAGCATCTCAAAGTATCTAATCTCAACCTCGTTGACCTTATCCGGAACAATAACCAGTATTTCTTCCATACTGTATGGTTCATAAAAACTCAGGTGATCAAAGTTTCTTGCAATACTCAAAAATTCACTGGCAATTTTAACTATATGTTTCTTTTGCTGATCTTTATCCTTATCATCGATATTATAATCGAGCATTTTATCTGTCGGAATAGTCGGGAAATAGGCGGGATTAAAAGTATCATCAGGAATTGGGATATTAAGGTGTTTCGCTTCATCAAGTATAACCGGCGCCATTTTCATAATAGAACTTGTCAAAAAATTAAATGTAATTTTACCTTCCTTTTCAAAACTCTCTGTGTTCACAAGATCATAAAATGCAAGTCTGTTTGATATATGCTGATATGAATAGCTGGCTATACTTAAATGCCTGACAGATGCCGTAAGCTCCCTGTAAAGATACCAGTACTTATTGTTTTTGGCTCCGTGAAAATCGAGAAAGTCTTCTAAAAGCTGGGAAGTAGATACGAGTTTTGAAAAGAGCTTTTTTGTGAAAGCATGCTTACTCGAATCAAAACCCGAAATGTATTTGCAACACTTGAGGTAATCATGAGAAAATATCCGCACCTTTTCATCAAAAGTAATATCAAAGTCAGATTGTTGCATTTAACTTAGCTCTGTTTCTACATCATATCTTTCTGGGTTTCGGATATAATCTTGTCAAGCTTGTTTTTGAGACCCGGCGGCAATCCTTCTATATCCACATTTAAAAACCCGCGAACAATGGTTGATATCGCCTCATCCTCATCAATGCCCCTTGCCATGAGATATTCTATCTCACGCTGATCAATCTTGCCTACCGCAGCCTCATGAGACATCTCAACACCTGGAACATGTCCTTGAAGTTCAGGTATGGCGTGCATCAGCCCATCTTTTAATATTAAACCCTTGCATTCAAGGTGTGCCTTAATGCCGGAAACTTTGCCAACCAGGTCACCGCGGGCGATAATTGATCCTCCGCATGTAATTGAGCGAGATATTATCTCCGCGCGTGTGCCAGGAGCATTAAGCACTACTCGCGAGCCCACATCCAGAAAATCACCCTTATTAGCCACCAGAACGCTGTTGAAACGCGCAACAGCATTTTTCCCGTTCAAGTATGTTGTGGGATACATCTGAAGCGACCCCACCGGTCTTAATGATATATAGTTTGAAATAATAAGCCCGCCTTCTTCTACCTGGGTCACGGTTCTGGGCCGTACATTTATCTTTTCACCCCAGTCATGAATCATTGTAAATATAAGTTTTGCCCCTTTTTTGACATAAAATTCCGAAACGCCTATATGCAGCCCTGAAATCAGATGAGGCGCTGTTGCGCATCCTGTAATAATATGGAGTTCCGAACCTTCTTCAGCTATTACAACATTGTGAACATTTTGCGAAAATCCTTCTTTAGCAATATAAAGGCATGACTGTACCGGATGCTCTGTTTTAACCCCTGGAAGGGAGCGTATAAAGTATCCTTCGTGAGGTTTTTTCTTTGCCTGGGATGTAAATTTGTCGGTATCCGGAGATATGCTTTTCCATAGATAATCGGAAAGCCATCCATGTTTTTCCTGAGCCTGGGATATGCTCATAACCTCAATGCCGTCCTGCATGGTTTTGCAGTGTATTACAGATTTGTCTTTCTGTATGAAGCTACCGACACGATCATTTTCATCAGTATCCACGCCAACATCTAAAAGCTGGTTTGCATCTGTTGATTTAATTTGTGACAAATTTTCAATATATGCATGGTCTTCGGCATCAACCTTGTAGTTGTTAAGATCAAGCTCAATATCTTCAGCATCATCTATTGTGTACATCTGACGCACTCCTTATAGCCGTATTCTCTTATCCATTTTAAAATTTCTCTTGCATTTCTTGAACAGCACAGAACTCCGCCATAAAGAACCTGGCCCTTATCGGCCGTTATATAATTGAGTATATTACCGGTGTGGGTAATAACAAGGGCGGATTTTGTTCGATCAGAAACAATCTCTTTATGAGGTTTTTCCCTGGGATGTTTAATTCCCCGGCGCAAAAGCAAATTGATTGTATCGCCGACAAGGACGATACTTTCAAGATCTACTCCTGATTCCGGTTCATCCAGAAGAACAAGGTCGGGCTGCTGCGCCATAAGCTGAAGAAGTTCAGAACGCTTTATTTCGCCACCTGAAAAGTTATTGTTTACGTCCCTGTCAAGAAAATCGGAAAAATTAAGCTGTTTTGCCAGTTCATCAACATCAACAGGCCGACTGCCGGCGCTGATCTTAACAATCGACCTTGTCTTTAAACCGTTAATAGTTGGAGGTCTCTGAAAGGATACGCCTATACCAAGG
>JABMRH010000207.1 GCA_013202725.1 Desulfobacteraceae bacterium | reverse complement strand
TGGCTGATAATAACGTGGCTGATAATAACGTGGCTGATAATAACGTGGTTGATAATAACGTGGTTGATAAGAAAAAATTCATAGTTTCACATGCCCCTTTCTGGCACGATGGAAGCAGAATATCGCTGCGAAATTATAATATTGCGCTTGCGGCTCTCCCTGCAATACTGCTTGGCATCATTTACTATGGCATGCCGGCTGTCGGTGTTATATCACTTTCCATCTCCTCGGCAATTATCTGGGAATTTGTGTTCTGTCGTATAGCAAAACGTTCAGTTACAATTGGAGATGGCAGCGCAGCCATTATCGGGATGATATTCGGCATGCTTTTGCCAGCAACAGCGCCCTGGTGGCTTGTAATACTTGGAACATTTGTTGCCGTTATTATCGGGAAACAGATCTACGGCGGGATCGGAGCTAATCCTTTTAACCCTGTAGTTGTTGCCATTGCCATTCTCATGATATCATGGAAAGATATCTTTGATTTTAACGAAGCGCTTGTAAATTACGATTTAGATTTTGTTATGGTCTATCCGCTTGCCACCCTGAAACATCTTGGCGTATCTGCTGTTGATTTATTCAGCACGGGCGATCTTTTAATGGGCAAACAGTCAGGAGGAATAGGCTCGACATTTGGGCTCGGCCTTATTGCCGGTGGAATCTATCTCATTATCAGAGGAATCATCAGGTGGGAAATATCGGTTTCCTTTTTAGCCGGCATCTTAATAACCGCTCTGATATTTAACCTGACCGATTCCGCGCGTTACGCGGGCCCGGTTTTCCATCTTTTTGCCGGTTACACTTTGATTGGCGCGTTTTTCCTTGCAACCGAAGATTCTTCTTCGCCTGTCAATTTTATTCCCATGCTTATCTATGGCGCAGGCGCAGGTTTCTTGACCGTGCTCATCAGAAATATCGGCGTCTATGTTGATGGCGTGATCTTTGCGATCCTGATTGTGAACCTTACGAGCCCGCTTTTAGATAAGATCAGACCAAAAGCGATTGGAAAGGTAGCTTAAAATGCGTGAAATAATAAAAATGATCGTAGTGTTAACTGTATTAAGCTCTTTCTCGGGAGGCCTTCTTGCCGCAATCCGAGGCGGAACAAAGGATAAAATCGAATACCAGCAGTTGGTTTTTGTTAAGGGGCCTGCAATAAGGGGTATTCTTGAGGGATGTTCCAATGATCCTATTGTTGACCGCTTTAAAATCAAGGACGGAGAGATTGAGAGAAGCTTCTTTGTGGGTGTATTTGACGGAAAGGCCAATACAGTTGCATTTGAAGGCATTGGAAAGGGTTTTGGCGGCGATATGGGCCTTATGGTTGGTGTAAACATAGATGACGACAAGATTGTCGGCATGGGTGTAACCACCCACAGTGAAACGCCGGGCATAGGTTCCAAGGCAAAAACAGATCCTAAATTTTCAAATCAATTCAAGGGATTAGCCGCAATTGAACCCTGCAAGGTCAAGCCGGACGGCGGAGAGATCGACGCCATATCCGGAGCCACTGTTACATCACGTGGTGTTTGCGTCGGCGTAACAGATGCCACAAATATTTATAAACGTTTAAAACCTCAGGTTGCTGAAAAAATAAAGGAATTCAAGTAGGGAGTAAAAGATGGCTAAGACTATCACTCAGGAATTCGTCAAAGGTTTGTGGGATGAGATACCACCATTCAGGCTTGTGCTCGGCCTCTGTCCCACACTTGCCGTTACTAAATCTGTAGAAAATGGACTGGGAATGGGAGTGGCTGTAATCTTTGTTCTGGTATGTTCCAATATACTGGTTTCTCTGCTACGGAACATAATTCCTCCAAAAGTAAGAATAGCCTGTTTTATCGTTATTATCGCCACATTTGTCATCGTGGTGGAACTTGTTATGCAGGCTTATGCATATCCGCTTTTTTTAACGCTTGGAATATTCATACCCCTTATTGTCGTTAACTGTATTGTGCTTGGACGCGCCGAGGCATTTGCATACAAAAACGGTGTTGTCCGTTCAATAGTGGATGGGCTGGGAATGGGTACCGGGTTTACAATTTCCCTGGTTGCCATCAGCGCTTTACGGGAGGTGCTTGGAAATGGCACATTTTACGGAATGTCTGTATTTCCGCCAGCCTTTCAGCCTTTTACATTTATGATCGAGGCGCCCGGCGCATTTGTGTGCCTTGGGCTCATGCTCTGTATGATGAACCTTGCAGGAAATAAATAGGAGAAAATCTAATGGGCGATTATATACTCCTTGCGATAAGCTGCATCCTTGTTAACAACATTGTGCTTGCCCAGTATCTGGGTATGTGTCCTTTTTTGGGAACATCAAAGAAAATGGAGACAGCAATTGGGATGGCTATGGCTGTAATCTTTGTTCTTGTTCTGGCAGGCTCAATAACATGGCTTATCCAGGCATATATTTTAAAGCCTTTCGGGCTTGAATATCTTAGAACTATTGCTTTTATCATTGTAATAGCCTCTCTTGTACAGTTTGTTGAGCTGTTCTTAAAAAAGAGCATTCCAGCGCTGTATAAAGGTCTTGGTATATTTTTGCCGCTGATTACAACCAACTGCGCTGTAATGGGGGTTTGCCTGATAAATATCAATGAAGAATATACATTTGTGCAGAGCCTTGTCACATCATTTAGTTACGCGGCTGGTTTTGGTCTTGTCCTTGTTCTTTTTGCGGGAGTGCGTGAACGCATACTCCTGGCCAGGGTCCCAAAACAGCTCGAGGATACCGCTATCGGGCTTGTAACCGCAGGCTTGTTCGCCCTTGCGTTTTTTGCATTCAAAGGCATGGCTTAAAATAGTTAAATACACTGTGAGACCTTTGCAAATTAAATGTGCTGCAAAGGTCTTAATCCTGTCTCAAAACAAAACACCGCTAAATTTCCTCGCCCATGTTATAATACTAAAGTCAATGCCGTTGACTTAAGGGCCGTTCCTTAAAAGTCCCCCTTTGAAGGGGTAATACCTCCCTATTCCCCCCTTGAGGGGGGATAAAGGGGGATGTTATTTCAATGGGTTACACCCCCCCTGCGCCCCCCTCAAGGGGGGAATTGTTTTTTTAATTTATAGAAAAAGGCTGATATTTTGGCAACTGAAGAAGGCATTGTAACGAAGGTTTATTCTTCTACAGCATGGGTTAAATGCACTAAATCCGCCGCCTGTGAGACATGCAAGGCAAAAGGTTTTTGCCATACAATGGGAGGGGGTGATGATGATGTAGAGGTTGAAGCAATAAATGCTGCTGGCGCAAAGGTCGATGACAGGGTTACTATCAGCTTTGAAACGTCTTCATTATTAAAAGTATCTTTTCTCGTTTATATGGTTCCGGTTTTATTTTTAATCCTGGGCGTGGTTATCGGCGATAAAATTGCGCTGATATTAAATTATGATCAGACTATATTTTCAATAGTTGTAGGTTTTTTATTTTTATTTGCCGCATTTTTCTTTGTTAAAGCAAAAGG
>JABMRH010000206.1 GCA_013202725.1 Desulfobacteraceae bacterium | reverse complement strand
TCTGCGGTGGCAGTCAGGGCCATTTGTGGAACTTCAGGAAACTGCCGGGTCGCTTCTCTGACCTTGAGATATTCCGGTCTGAAATCGTGACCCCACTGGGACACACAATGCGCTTCGTCGATGGCAAAAAGTGAAATTTGGATTCTCGTCAAAAACCGCTGGAATTTCTCGGTCGACAACTTTTCCGGTGCCACATATAGGATGTCGGTCTCACCCAACAATACACGCCTTTCCACCTGATCGGCTGCATGGCTTGAAAGGCTGGAATTCAGATACTCAGCCTCTATGCCGTTTTGCCGAAGGGCCGTTACCTGATCTTGCATCAAAGCGATCAAAGGAGAGATGACCAGCCCGACACCGCTGCGAATGATTGCCGGGATCTGGTAGCAAATCGATTTTCCGCTGCCTGTGGGCATGAGCACAAACACATCTTTTCCGGCCAGAACGGCTTCGATTATATCCTGTTGATGGTCGCGAAAGGTATCGTAACCGAAACAGGCTCGCAGAATATGATGAGGGGATGATTTCATTAAACACAAAACCTAACCCGGATTAGCCGGTTGGAGCGAAGCGGAAATCCCGTTTTATCGGGGAAATTCCAAATCACAAAGCTGAATTTTGGAGGCGTTCACTCTTCTACCCAGTTTTCTACCATGAGTTCCTGAATTCGCTGGAACTCTTTCGTGTTATTCGTCACCAAGACACCGTTTTGGGAGAGAACGGTGGCGGCGATAATCAGGTCGTTGGGTCCGACAGGTGAGCCTTTGATCTCTGCCTTGGAACGAATATCGGCGTAGCAGGCTGTTGCGCTGTCATCAAAAGGGACGATCTCGAAGGGCTCTAAAAACTCGGCTATATTTTTTTCATTTTCTTTTCGCTTGTCGCTTTTTGCCGCACCATAAAGGAGTTCAGCCTTTACAATAGCAGGAATCTTAATGTCCGCCGGCCCATGTTGCATCAGTCTCGTTCTGATCTGAGGATAGGTACCTTTCAGAAAATAGATGCAAATGTTCGTATCCAGGAATCGAATCATAAGCGTTTCCTTTTTGCATCAGATATGAATGCATCCCGTGGCGGCGCTTTAAAACTGTCATCGACAATGCTGCCGAACAATTCGCCATACCCTTCCGGCCAGTCGGCAGCGATCGCACGGTCCAGCCTTTTTGAGACCCATTTCGAAATCGACACGGATTCCGCTTCAGCTGCTCGCCTTACTTTTGCATATGTCTTTTCATTCAGATATAGTGACACCTGCGGCATGATAAAATCTCCTTGTCATTATATATGTTATAGTATAACATACCGTGTGTGAATATCTTTGTAAACAGTTAATGATCGTACGGATTAGGGAAAACGCCAAAATCCAAAGGCGGGGTAAAAAGAAACGTGAAAGATGTGCTCTACAGATTGCTCAGAATGTTATTTAAGGGGAATCGAAGAGACTACTGAGACAATATCAGAGTCGTTTTTTTACAAACGCTCTTCCGGAAGGGCTTTTCAGGTATGCCTCAAAATCAAGAGCTCTTTGGCGGTCAGTGAAAGCAACGGCTGTTTTGATTCTCCAGGGTTTGTATCTGGCAGTGTGGGGATTTTGCCCCGAATTATGGGATTCTAGACGAGACTCAAGATCTTCAGTAAAACCGGTATAATACCGTGTGATACTCTTTCTTGATTCAAGTATATAGGTGTAATAGAATTTCACGGCGTGCCGAGCCGTAGCTTCGATATGATACTACCGGTTTTGCCCGCCTCCGCCAGTAATGGCTTTGGCGCGGCAGCCTTCGCATTTTCGCTCCGCTCAGAAGCGAAGGCTGGTCGGGGCGAGAGGATTTGAACCTCCGACCCCTTGAACCCCATTCAAGTGCGCTACCAGTCTGCGCCACGCCCCGACAGATGTTATCTGTATAATTCTTTAAGTCTTACATGTCAATATATCATATAGCAAAATTCGGGGATTAAGGAATTAATCCTACAACGATACTTGTCATTTCGACCGAAGGGAGAAATCTTTAACCGTTTGTTTTATAATAAGATTTCTCGTCGCTTCGCTCTTCGAAAGGACATCTAAAATGGTAAATGACGTTGTAGGGTTAAGGAATTAGGGCATTAAGGGATTAAGGGATTAGGGGATTAAGGATTAGATGGTCGGAGATTTTCTGATGGGCGCTAAAAAAAATATACAATTATTACCTGGCAGACTAATGCCTAACGATACCATTGGTATTGTTGCTCCGGCCGGCCCTTTTGACAGGAAAGAGTTTGACAGGGGTGTTGCGGTTCTAAAAGCTATGGGATTTCGCATAGTTGTCCCTGATGATATCCATATAAAAAACGGGTATCTTGCCGGGCCGGATATTCATAGGGCCAACCTTATAAACACTTTTTTTGCCGACAGGAAAATAAAGGCAATTATTTGTGCAAGGGGTGGATTCGGCTCTATGAGGATACTTTCATTGTTGGATTTTGAATTAATTAAAAAAAATCCGAAAATTTTTATTGGATTCAGCGATATATCCGCAATCCTGTCGGTGTTATACACAAAGTGCGGTTTTGTTGTTTTTCACGGGCCCATGGTGACAAGTTTGGGCGATGCTTCCAGGAAGACAAGGAAAGCATTGCTTGCCGCGGTTTCATCAGACGCTATTCTTGCAATAAGGCCAAAAACAGGGATAACGATCAGACATGGCTTGGCTTCAGGGCCGGTTGCGGGAGGCAACCTTACTACTTTGTGCCATCTTATCGGGACACCTTTTGAACCTGTGTTTAAAGGGCATATTTTATTTCTGGAAGATAAGGGCGAAGCCTGTTACCGGATTGACAGAATGCTAAGCCATATGAGGCTTGCAGGGTGTTTCGATGATCTGGCAGGACTTGTTCTTGGTTCTTTTAAAGATTGCGGTCCGGTTAGTGAAATTATCGGGGTTGTAGATAACATTTTTAAAGAGCATAACATCCCTATTATTACCGGCTTTGAAGTCGGGCATGGAAAAAATAATATTACAATTCCGATCGGTCTTAATGCAACTCTTGATACAGGCAGGCAGTTATTGTCGTTTCATGAACCGGCAACGAGCAACAAGCATAGAGCAAAGAGTAAAGAGCAACCAGCAACCAGCAACCAGCAACCAGCAACGAGCAAAGCCACCATGAAACAAGTTGACAGCCTTATGAGGCAGGCAATATCCGAGGATGTTTTTCCGGGAGCAGTGCTTTTAGTTGCAAGAAATGATTCCATAGTTTTTTTTGAAGCTTATGGATATGCTAATATATTCTCAAGACGTAAAATGACCATAGATACCATTTTTGACCTGGCATCTCTTACAAAACCGCTTGCAACAACACCGGCTGTTATGAGTCTGGTCCAACAACGGAAACTTGGTCTTGAGCAAACACTTGAATCAATCTTGCCCTGTTTTAAAAAAACAGACAAGGGGCAGATAAAGATAAAATCTCTTTTGTGCCATAATTCCGGTCTTCCTGCTTATAGTGAATATTATTATAAACTAAGCAAGGTCCCGCCTGATGCGAGAAGGAAGGCATTAAAGAGCCTTCTTGTAAAAGAATCTATGTTGCATCCCACGGGGAAAAAGGTGTTATACAGCGATCTTGGGTTTATGATCCTTGGATTGGTGGTTGAAGCTGTAGCCGGAGTACGCCTTGATCATTATGTAAGTGATGAGATATACCAGCCGCTTGGTATAGATTCAGACAGAGGTCTTTTTTTTACAGATCTTAATTCAAAGCCGATTATAGAGGGATTTGCAGCCACTGAAATATGCCCCTGGCGAAATATCCTTTTGGAGGGAGTAGTGCATGATGAAAACGCCTATATGATGGGAGGTGTTGCGGGACATGCCGGCCTCTTTGGATCTGCAGTCAGCCTGTATATTCTCCTGTCGTCTCTGTTGTCGGATTTTTACGGCAACCAGCCGATCAACCTGTTTGAAAAAGATCTTCTTCACACTTTTTTTAACCAGCAGGAACAAATAGATAAAGCGCTTGGATTTGAAACCCCATCATTGGCCAACGCAAGTTGCGGAGACTATTTTTCAAGAAGGAGCATAGGGCATCTTGGTTTTACAGGCACTTCCTTCTGGATGGACCTTGAACGGAATATTATTGTTATACTTTTGACCAATCGTGTACACCCATCACGTGAAAATGATAAAATAAAATTTTTCAGGCCGAAAGTCCACAATGCAATTATGGATTGCCTTTTAAAATTATGACTTCATAAATCCATTATGTTGTATATTCCAATGATATTTTGCTTGTAATGGCAGGATCTATTTGATAAATTAATAAAAATCAGCATATAAATAAACTTAATGAACTCGTAAAAAGTCTAATTTTGCTCTCTCTGTGACCAATTTTGGGATTCAGCTTTCACCTGGCTAAATTGCAAGAACTCGGGCTAACGCCCTCAAGCAGCTTGCAATTTTTAACG
>JABMRH010000205.1 GCA_013202725.1 Desulfobacteraceae bacterium | reverse complement strand
GGAAGGTACAGGCAGTTTTACCAGATTAATGCCGAGGTATTCGGGATTGATTCACCCTTTATTGATGCGCAGCTTATCTTTCTTCTTTCGGTATTTTTTAAAAGGCTGTCGGCAACCGAAGTTAAAGCGCATATAAATTCATTGGGCTGCCGAATATGCCGCCCTGAGTTCAAAGAGGCTCTTTCCGATTTTTTGTCTGCGGCAAAAGAAGAACTTTGCTCGGATTGCAGAAGAAGAAGTAATCGGAATCCTTTAAGGGTGCTTGATTGCAAGGTTCCTTCATGTTGTTTGGCTGTGGCGGATGCTCCTTCCATACTCGACCATCTATGCCCTGAATGCGGCAGACATTTCGATGCTGTAAAGGATGCCCTTGAAAAATTTAAGATTCCGTTTGAAGTTGACAAGCATCTGGTAAGAGGGCTTGATTATTATAACCGAACAACATTCGAGATACAGACAGGGTCGTTAGGGGCGCAAAACGCCGTTGCCGGAGGCGGCAGGTATGATAGTCTTGTTAAGGCGCTTGGCGGGCCTGATCAGCCGGCAGTAGGCTTTGCAATAGGTTTGGACAGGTTTGTTGAAATAACCGATCTTAAAGCTGAAGATTTTGCGCAAAATCCGGACATATTTATAGCAGCCATGGGTGAAAAGAGCATGTCAATTGCCTTTGACTGGGCTTGCGCTTTTGGTCTTGAAGGGATAATTGCCGAGCTTGACTTTGCCGGTAAAAGCTTAAAAAGCCAGATGAAACGGGCGGACAGGCTTGGTGCAAAACATGTGCTGATTGTCGGGGAAAAAGAGCTTGAAGAAAAAGCGGTTATTCTTCGGAATATGACTACCAAGAAACAGGTTATGATTCCCATAGATGATATTATAGAAAGGGTAAAAAAAGAACTGTTACGAAAACACTAAAGATTGGGATGCATTCCCGTTTTGCGTCTTTGCGCCTTTGCGTGAGATATTTGTTGAAAGGAGTTAAGTAATTGACGGATTTACTTGGAGAAATGAGAAGCACCCATAACTGCGGTGAACTTAATGCCAAACACATCGGCAAAGAGGTTGTTCTTATGGGATGGGTGCAGCGCAGGAGAGATCATGGAGGGGTTATTTTTGTAGATTTACGGGACAGAGAAGGCATTACCCAGGTTGTCTTTAATCCTGCAACAGATAAAAAGGTGCATGAAAAGGCTCATGACCTCAGGAGTGAATATGTCATTGGTGTTCGCGGAGTTGTTGACGCAAGACCCGAAGGCATGGTCAATCCGAATTTACGAACCGGTGAAGTTGAAATCACGGTTGTTGAGCTGAAAATATTAAATACAGCACAAACACCTCCGTTCTTAATTGAGGAAAAGATTGATGTTTCGGAAAGTATCCGCCTGAAATACCGTCATCTCGACCTGCGACGTCCCCGATTGCAAAAAAATATTATTTTAAGGCACAAGGCTTCCGCCTCGGTACGCCGGTATTTGAATACAAATGGTTTCCTTGAGATTGAAACTCCTTTTTTAACGCGCAGCACACCTGAAGGGGCAAGGGATTATCTTGTTCCCAGCAGGGTAAATCCCGGGCAGTTTTATGCCCTGCCTCAATCACCTCAGATATTTAAGCAGCTTTTGATGATATCAGGGTTTGACCGTTATTATCAGGTTGTTCGGTGTTTCAGGGATGAGGATCTCAGGGCCGACCGTCAGCCGGAATTCACACAGATAGATTTCGAGATGTCTTTTGTGGGTGAAGATGATATTATGGGCATCTCTGAAGGTATGATAAAGAACCTTTTTCAAGATGTCCTTGAAATGGAGATCGAAATTCCCTTTCCCCGCATTACACATGCAGATGCGATTTCCCGTTTCGGTCTCGATAAACCGGATACCAGGTTCGATCTCGAGCTGAAAGATATCTCCGATATTGTAAAAGATTCAGGCTTTAAAGTCTTTTCAAGCGTTGTGGAAAAGGGAGGGATAGTCAAAGCCTTGAATGCAAAGGGTTGCGTCGATTTTTCACGAAAGGAGATCGACGATCTTACTGAGTTTGTCGCTGTTTACAGGGCTAAGGGACTGGCCTGGATAAAGATCAGAGAAGATAAGTGGCAATCTCCGATAGCAAAATTTTTTACTGACAAAGAAAAAGAGAAGCTGTCTCAGCGTCTGGCAATGGAGCCAGGCGACCTGGTCTTTTTTATTGCTGATGTGCCGCAGGTTACAAATGAAGCCCTTGGACAGTTACGAAACCATCTGGGGAAGAGGATTGGTTTGGTAAATGAAAATGAATTCAAGTTTATGTGGGTTACCCACTTCCCTCTGCTGGAATATGATGAAACAGAAAAAAGGTATCAGGCTCTGCACCATCCATTTACAGCGCCATTTGAAGAGGATTATGAATTGCTGAGCACAGACCCTCTTGCCGTTAAATCACGCGCCTACGATCTTGTTTTAAACGGCTGTGAGATCGGAGGGGGAAGCATCCGTATGCATCAAAGGGATATGCAGGAGAAGGTATTTGAAGCCCTGGGTATGGATCGAAAAACCTATGAGGAAAAATTCGGATTTTTGCTTTCAGCCCTTGATACCGGCGCACCGCCACATGGAGGCATTGCTTTTGGTTTTGACAGGCTGGTTATGATTCTATGCGGGCAACCCTCTATCCGGGATGTTATACCGTTTCCAAAGACGCAGAAGGCGGCATGCCTTTTAACAAATGCGCCTTCCGAAGCCGGCAAAGGCCAGCTTGATGAACTGTCATTAAAGGTAAAGAGGCTTGAACCGTAAATTTTTTAAAGACGATTTTTCTTGACTTTAATTTAACTCTTTAATAACTAAAACTTTTTTTAATCCCCAGTAGCTCAGTTGGCAGAGCAGATGGCTGTTAACCATCGGGTCCGCGGTTCGAGTCCGTGCTGGGGAGCCAGGAATTGAATAGGGGGCCTTCGTGCCCCCTATTCAATTCCTGATTCCTGGTCCCGGCGAGAACCGGATGTGAGCTTGTCCCGAGTGAAACGAGGGAAGTCCGTCTCATTTCTCCGAAGCTTTGGATCCGGCCTTTAGAAATGAGCCCCTATTCAATTCCTGATTCCTGGTTTCGGCGAGAAGCGGATGTGAGCTTGTCCCGGGTGAAACGAGGGAAGTCCGTCTCATTTCTAATGCTTCCAACCCGGTCTGTTGACATGAGGCCCCCTATTCAATTC
>JABMRH010000204.1 GCA_013202725.1 Desulfobacteraceae bacterium | reverse complement strand
CGAACTTAGCGATCAGTTTAGTAGAGGAGTATGGGATTTCATTTGCAGAGACAGCGCGTCAGTTGGGAGTATCAACATCGGCTGTTTCAAAAATTATCAGAAGAACGGAAAATAGAAAGTTAACATAGTCATCAACGTCCCCTAACTCCCTTACCAGACGACCTCCACAGGATACTTGGCAATTTCAGGATCAATGGTCAATAAAGGGCAAATGCTTCAATATGGCCTGGGAAATAAGAAGGAAACAATTTCAAACAATTATCATGCGCTTGCCCATGAAAATTATTTTTTCATATGCGTGATAATTTTGCTTGACAGGACAAATTATCTAGATAATACTCCCTCCTTATGAAAAGAATTAAGAAAAGGATATTAGAGTTGAATTTGCCGGCTAATCGTTCCGCTTTTCTTTGGGGGCCCCGTAAAACCGGTAAGACTTATTGGATTAACAGGCATTTTGCTGACTCAGTCATCATTGATTTACTCAAAACCGACGTGTTTGCGGACTACGCCTCCCGCCCTTATATACTCCGTGAGCGCTACCAGGAATATCAAAAACTTATTGTTATCGATGAAATTCAGATGGTTCCCGACCTTCTTAATGAAATTCACTGGTTAATTGAGAATACCGATGTCTCTTTTTTAATGACCGGGTCAAGTGCACGCAAACTGAGGCGACGTCATGCGAATCTACTTGGTGGTCGAGCCTGGAGATATATCATGGCTCCGCTCACGTATGCAGAGACAGAAGGTTTTGACCTGGAGCAGATTGTAATTTCCGGACTTCTGCCGCCCCATTTCCTTTCATCCGATCCTGTGCAGGATCTCAGATCCTATGTAGCCGACTATTTAAAGGAAGAAATCGCAGCAGAGGCCATCATACAAAACATCCCGGCATTTGCCGAATTCCTGCGTGTTGCCGCACTGACTTCCGGTGAATTGTTGAATTATACCAATACTGCAAGAGAAACCGGTGTCAGCGCCAAGGTCGTAAGAAACTATTTCCAGATCTTAGAGGATACATTGCTTGGTTTTAGAATCCAGCCGTGGCGAAAGGTAAAAAACCGGCGTCTAATAGAAACCGAAAAATTTTATCTCTTTGATGTAGGTGTAGCCAATTATCTGGCTCGCCGGACACCGCGAATCGGCACTCCTGAATTCGGCAATTCGTTCGAACATTATATTCTTATGGAACTTAAGGCATATCAAGCTTACAGAAATCCCGAACTCGATATTCGATACTGGAGGACGAGCACGGGGTTTGAGGTGGATTTTATCCTTGGCGAGATGAATGTGGCAATCGAAGTTAAGGGATCACACAGAGTGCATAGCACACATGCCAGAGGTCTGAAGGCGCTTCTGGAAGAGCATACGGTAAAGCGGGCGGTTATCGTTTCTCTGGAAAAACAGCCAAGAAAACCTGATTCCTCCATTGAGGTTTTGCCATGGCAATTCTTTCTGGAAGCACTATGGTCAGGGGAATTGGGAGTGTGAATTAAAATCATTTATACATCTGATCTGCATGGTATTGAAGGGTTATATTCTCAATTGTTTCGGCTTGCCGTCAATTGGCAGGCAGAAGCAATAATCATTGGTGGGGACCTGCTGCCAAAGCATGGAGCTTTTTCAACCTCCGTAGAGGACCAACGAGACTTTATCAACCACTTTATGAAACCAAAGCTGGAGGAAATTCATGGCAAACTGCCCGGGATGGAAGTTTACGCCATGATGGGAAACGACGATTGGCTCATTAATATGCCTTATCTTGAGGAGCTACAGAGCTACGGATTACTGAGGCTCCTACATAACAGAAAATACCGGTTGGGGAAGGGTTTTGAAATAATTGGATACGGAAATGTTCCGCCCACCCCGTTCAGCATAAAAGATAGCGAGCGTATAGACACTGCCGACGCTCCAGTAGAACCTCAACATTTTGCCTCCTATGTCAGTGGAGATAAAGACATAAGACAGATCGATTCTGCTACGCATTTCAGCCGCCATAATACAATGGAAGAAGAATTGGCCAAACTGCCGGTTCCCGAATCCTATAAGAAAACAGTCTATGTGATGCACGCGCCGCCGTTTCAAACCAATTTGGACGTTTTGTATGACGGGCGACCGGTTGGAAGCCGTGCCATCCGGCAATTCATTGAAAAAACTCAACCTTACCTGACTTTGCACGGCCACATACATGAAGCACCTTCACGTTCCGGAAGTTACCGGGACAAAATTGGCCATACCGTTTGCATTAATCCTGGGCAAACGACCGATGAACTTCATGCTGTCATGTTCAAATTAGAGGATGTCTTGAATACAATGAATCATACCATCTTTGGATCTGATTTGGAGAGCGTGATATGAATTTAACCAAAATCATTATCTTTTAGGTTTATTGCGCTTTATTTCCAGGCCTTTTTTAACTCTTCCATCTTGGATAGAAAGTTGCGTTTCATCTCCGCTGGAACCACTTTAACCATCTTTTCAGAAACCATTCTCACATGGGGTGCGAGCAAGGAATTTTTGATTACAGGCGCGACTTTTGGAAGGAATGCAGTAAAGGCAATAAGCAGAACAGAGACAATAAGCACCCCTTTGATTAAGCCGAATCCAGTGCCGCAAATGCGATCTGCCCAGCCTAAAAAGCTAATATTGAGAATATATTTGATTATTATGCCCAGGATGCCTATTATTATAAAAACTGCGCAAAAAATGATTAAAAAACTTAGTATATTACGATATGAATCGTTTTGTATCCAGCCGGATAAAGGAATCGCAACCTGCATGTAATATGTGTATGCAGCATAAAAACCGCCTAATACCCCTATAATCGAAGACAGTTCCTTGATAAGCCCTCTAAAAAACCCTCTTATCATGCAAAAACCGAAAATAATTATTATCGCAATATCAAAAGTATTCATTGGTTACCTTGTGAGATATTTGAAAAACTATAAAATAGTATTAAATATCAAAAATAACAAAGCAATTTTTATCAGTCAAGGTGTTTTTATTTTTTACTTTATCGGCTTAAAATTGTAGTTTGCATTGGATTAAAGGATTGTGATACATAAAATTAAAGAATTCGTAAAAAGCTGAATTCATCAATTGATTTATATGGCAAACAACAATATGAAAGATAAATCAGACAATAAAAAAATCGAATATGCATTTTCAGATATAAATCTGGCAAAGCAGCTTTTTGGCGAACATAACATAAACCTTCAAAGAATTGCCGATGCATTAAATGTCACAATCAATGCAAGGGGCAGTACTGTATTTATTCAGGGCGACAGTATTGCCGTAAAGCTATCGCGAAATATACTTGAGCAGCTCTACGGCCTGTTAAAGGATAATTATCCGATTTATCCGAATGATGTTGATTATGCGATCAGGGTTCTGAGCGAAGATGACAGCATTAATTTAAAGGAGATTTTCCTGGATACTGTTTACGTTACTTCTAAAAAACATTCGATAACTCCAAAAAGCCGGGCTCAAAAAGAATATATAGATGCTATTCGAAAATATGATATGGTTTTTGGGATCGGGCCCGCGGGAACGGGTAAAACCTATCTGTCGATGGCAATGGCGGTTGCCGCACTTTCAGAAGGGCGGGTTAGTCGTATAATTTTAACCAGACCCGCGGTTGAAGCCGGAGAGGCGCTTGGGTTTTTGCCCGGTGATTTAACAGAAAAAGTAAATCCGTATTTAAGACCTCTCTACGATGCGCTTCATGATATGATGCGTTTTGAGAAGGTGTCGAGCCTGATGAACAAGGGGATTATTGAAGTGGCTCCCCTCGCTTTCATGCGAGGCAGAACATTAAACGATTCTTTTGTTATTTTAGATGAAGCGCAAAACACCACTTCAGAACAGATGAAGATGTTTCTCACCCGCATAGGTTTCAGCTCCAAGGCCGTTATTACAGGCGATATTACACAGACCGATCTTCCGGTTGGAAAACCTTCTGGACTTATAGAAACAAAGAATATCCTTCAGGGCATAGATGGAATAAAGTTTATCTTTTTTTCAAAAATCGATGTTGTGCGTCATAGATTGGTCCAGGAAATCATCAGAGCGTATGAAGAACTGGATGCAAAAAAAAAGAATAATGAAACCTATTAAAATAGATATAGAGAAAAGCAAAGAATTGATTAATCGACTTTTAGGCTCCAGCAATTATGTTCGATGGAGCATACTGATTGGGGTCGCCGTAATATTTACTGTTATTCTTTACCCGGGTCTGGTTATTACAGAGTATTCTTATAAAACAGGCGATGTCGCTGACAGGGATATTAAGTCTCCGAGAGATTGTTTTATTGAGGATGAGTCTGCTACAGAAGCGAACCGCAATCTTGCTGTTGAGAAAATTTTAACTGTTTATGATCATGATGAACTATTATCGTCAAGATTGACGACGCGTGTGCAGCAGGCCTTTTCCGATCTTAGAGCGGTTTTTGAAGATGAAATACAAAATCAGAGTGAAGGGGCTGCCAAGAATAAAGTCTCTGTCCATGGACGGATATGGAAGATGAAGGAGAGCTTTGAGAAAACAATAGGTATTTCCGTTAGTAAAGGGGCATATCAGATTCTTGAAAAGGAAGGGTTCTCGAAAGATATTGCTTATCTTATTTCCAAAATATTAACACAGCTTTTGGAAAACGGTGTTGTAACAAATAAGGAAATCCTCCTCAAAGAGGCTGACAAAGGAATATTTATAAGGGATGTCGGAACCGAAACAAACATATTGGTCAACAACTTAAAGCAATATTACGGTCTTGACCAGGCAAAAACCATGGTTAGAATTATTGGCCAACCCCTTCTTAAGGACTTAGACTATACACTGATAAACCTGATAGTAGATTTTGCTCAAAGGCTTATACAACCAAATATAACATTAAACAGGAGCGCGACCGAAGAACTGAAAAAGAGTGCGGCAGCAGAAATCAAGCCTGTTCTTTACAAAATAAAGGCAGGGGAGATGCTCTTGCGTGAAGGGGAAAGGGTTACCGAAGTTCAGCTTTTAAAACTTAAAACCCTGCAGACCCATATAAAAAATAAGCAAATACTTGCAAGCAGCATTGGAGCCTCAACGCTGCTTTTATGTCTTTTGATAATAACATATATTATTCATATAAATCCTCAAAGCCGCAATGCTCTTAACAACAATAAAAACCTGCTGTTTATCGCCAGCATGCTTATAACCTTTATTTTTATCGCCAGTATTTCGTCATCACTTTCTGAAATACTTACCAAAAACACCACTTTTTTAATATCCTCTTCATCAATTCTTTATGGCGTTCCCCTTGCCGCAGGCGCTATGACAGTATGTTTATTTATGGGTTTTAATATCGCCATCTCCTTTGCCATGTTGACCGCGCTCTGCACGGCAATCATATTTCAAAATAGATTTGAACTTTTTATTTACTTCCTGCTTAACGGCACAATGGCTGCCTATTGGATCAGGAATTGCAGAGAACGCAAAGTGTTTATTAAGGCGGGAGCAAAACTTGGATTGCTGAATTTGATACTTGTAACAGCTATAAATATTTATATAACTGAGTTTTCAGGCTCCAACCTCTTATATGGCTGGGCTTTTGCGTTTATAGCAGGGGGAATCGGTTCCGGAGTTGTTGCGGCAGGTATTGCGCCTCTTGTAGAAATAGCCTTTGATTACACGACGGATATAAAGCTGCTGGAGCTCGCAAATCTTGATCGCCCCATTTTACGCAAACTTATGATAGAGGCTCCAGGAACTTATCATCATTCTGTAATTGTAGGATCTATGGTTGAAGCGGCAGCATCTTCAATAGGGGCTAATTCTTTGCTGGCAAAAGTATGCGGGTATTATCACGATATCGGCAAGATTAAGAAACCGCTTTATTTTATTGAAAACCAGAAAAACGGCAAGAACAAGCATGATAAGCTTGCTCCATCCATGTCAAGCCTGATCTTGATATCTCACATAAAGGAAGGGGTCGAGATAGCTAAAGAGAATAAATTGGGTCAGGCCATAATCGACACCATCAGGCAGCACCACGGCACAAACCTTATCAGCTACTTTTATGACAAGGCAAAAAAAATAAAAGGAGCAGATGCGGTAAATATCGACAACTTCCTTTATCCCGGCCCAAAACCTCAAACCAGGGAGGCGGCTCTTGTCATGCTGGCAGATGTTGTTGAGGCGGCATCGAGAGTGCTTGATAATCCTACTCAGCCCAGGATCCAAGGCCTTGTGCAGGATCTCATAAACAAGATTTTTTCCGACGGCCAGCTTGAAAACTGTGAGCTGACCTTGAAAGATTTGCACAGCATAGCAAAAAGTTTCAACAAAATATTAAACGGGATGTACCATCATCGAATCGAATATCCCGAGCAACTCGCTACAAACAATGGAAAGGGCGGCAATGGAGATCCTGATAGACAACAGGCAAAACAAGCGCAGGATATTACAAGAGAAAATACAGCAAACAGCACAGGTCATATTAAGCGCCTTGGATTGTCCTGATGGAGAACTTTCGATCCTTATCGTTGATGATCTTCAGATAGAGGCGCTGAATAAAAGGTATCTTAATCGCTCAGGTCCTACAAATGTTATTGCTTTCCCCATGCGCGAAGGGAGGTTTTCAAATATAACCCCTCGGCTTCTTGGAGATGTGGTCATTTCGGTTGAAGCTGCCATGCGAGAGGGAAAACTCGCTAAAATAAGCATGGAAGATCGTTTTGACCAGCTTCTAATACACGGAATTTTGCACCTGTTTGATTACGATCATGAAAAATCGGAGCAGGATGCTCAACAAATGGAGAAGAAAAGTGATGAATTGTTATGCCTGTTAGGTGTTAGGTGTTAGGTGTTAAGTGGCCCTTTAATCCCTAATCCTTAATCCCTGTTTTACGAATT
>JABMRH010000203.1 GCA_013202725.1 Desulfobacteraceae bacterium | reverse complement strand
ATGACGCTTTGTATAATAATGACTTTCAGGCGTGTTGTTGACTTTCAGCAAGTATTACAATATAAAAATCGTACAGGTCAACAAAATTGAATATGTCTTATTCTATACGGTTCCCATTATGAAAAAATTCGCCTTACTCTATCCTCTTCTCATTTCTATGTTTGCCATATTCATCGGAATCCTTGCCTATTTGCAAGGGATATCCTTTCTTGATCTAATGGAATTAAAAACCATTGATTTAAGATTTGAAGCCAGAGGACAAATTTCACCCGGTCCTGATGTGGTTCTGGCAGTTATTGATGAAAAAAGCATCAGTAAAGAGGGGAAATGGGTATGGCCAAGATCAAAAATCGCAAATCTTGTTACAAAACTGTCAAAAGCCGGCGCCAGGGTAATAGCATTTGATATCGGATTTTTGGAGCCTGATGATAAAAAAATTGTAAACACCATAAATGAGATACAACGCACAATTCACGATTATGATATTCGAAAAAAGGAAATTGACAACTATCTGAAAAATCTAAAACAGCAGGCAAACAATGATCAACTCCTTGCCGATGCTATAAGAAAT
The DNA here is from genome assembly GCA_013202725.1 of Desulfobacteraceae bacterium. Classification (GTDB taxonomy): domain Bacteria; phylum Desulfobacterota; class Desulfobacteria; order Desulfobacterales; family ETH-SRB1; genus Desulfaltia. Next base: position 2,590 of record JABMRH010000203.1, on the reverse strand, counting down.
TCCGCAGCTAAGATAGTACTTGGATATTTTTTCCACACAGATTCCACTGAATCAGGACATATCAGCGAAAACCAGATCAGCATTCACAAGAATAATATTTCAGGGTCCAGGTATAAATTTATACGTTATGCTTCAGGAACTGCTCAGAATATACCACTTATTGAAGCCGAAACACCTCAGTCTAATATAGAAATTATTTCAACCGCAACCGATTATTGCGGATTCTTTAATATGTTGCCGGACAAAGACGGGGTTGTGCGATGGATGCCCGGTGTCTTTAAGTGCATGGAGACGTTATACGCTCCTTTGTCGCTGATTATTGTCAGCGCCTATTTAGAAAGCCCGATTTCAATGAATATTGGTGAATATGGTGTGGAAAGAGTGCAAATCGGGAAATTAGCGGTGCCGACAGATGAGCTGGGACGAATTTTGATAAATTACAGAGGAGCAGGGAAAACCTTTCCTCATATACCGGTTACAGATATATTAAGTAATAATATAGCCGATACTGTTGTAAAAGACAAGATCGTTATAGTGGGCGCCACCGCTGTTGGAATCTACGATTTAAGGGTCACTCCCTTTGAAACTGTTTTTCCAGGCGTTGAAATTCACGCAAATGTCATAGACAGTATCCTTTCAAAGGATTTTATGTATCAACCGGCCTGGGCCGCTATTTTTGACATCATGGCAATAGTTGTTGCCGGACTTATCTTGGGGCTTGTGCTTCCTAAAGCAGGCGGCATATCAGGCGCTGCAGCCGGTTTCTCATTGTTTATCGGCCATATATTTTTATGCCAGTATCTATTCTCTCACAAAGGCTTAATTCTCAATCTTGTTTACCCCCTGAGTGTCATAATTTTAGTGTATATCAGCATAACCGCATACAAATATTTTACAGAGTCAAAGCAGAAGAGATTTATTAAAAATGCTTTTTCAACTTATCTTGCTCCCGCGGTTGTCAAACAGCTTATCGAGTCTCCTGAAAAGCTTGTGCTGGGTGGTGAAGAACGTGTAATTACAGCATTTTTTTCAGATATCCAGGGTTTTACAAGTATTTCCGAAGGGCTGGCTCCAGAGGAGCTGGTTGAGCTGTTAAATGAATTCCTTACAGAAATGACAAGCATAATCCTTAAATATAAAGGAACGGTGGATAAATTCGAAGGTGATGCTATAATCGCATTTTTTGGAGCCCCTAACGAGCTTGAGAATCAGGAAGAAATAGCATGCATGGCTTGCATTGACATGCAAAAAAGGCTGTCTGAACTAAGAGAAGGCTGGAAAATATCAGGCAAACCGGAACTTTATATGCGGATCGGTCTTTGCACGGGTCAGGCTGTTGTGGGCAACATGGGATCAAAAACACGCATGGACTATACAATGATGGGAGATACGGTTAATGTTGCGGCAAGGCTGGAAGGGGTTAACAAGATATACGGAATTTATACGCTGATTAGCGAAACAACTTACAATGAATCAGGCAATAAAATAATAGCAAGGGAAATTGATTCGATAAATGTTGTGGGGAAAAAAAAGCCGGTAACGGTTTATCAGCTTTTAGGTTATCAAAAAGATATTGATGAACACATGAATAAGACAATAGATAATTATTCCAACGGCCTTTATGCATATAGAAATCAGGATTGGGAAAAAGCCGGAAGTTTTTTTAAAGCAGCACTGGAGCTGACACCTGACGACGGCCCAAGCAAGGTCATGCTTCTCAGGTGTGATGAATATAAAATCAATCCCCCTCCAAAAGATTGGGATGGTTCATTTTCAATGAAAACAAAATAAAATCAACTCATAGCAAACAAAAGGTTGTTATTTAAAATGAAAAAACTATCTAAAATAAGTCTGCTTATATGTTTGTGTCTCGCTTTTTTTTCATCGTTTGCAGTAGCAAATCAACAAGTTGCAGGCACTGTAACATTTATGATCGGAGATGTATTTATTTCTCATGACAAAACCACCTGGGTTAACGCAGATTTTGACATGAAAATTTATCAGGGGGATCAAATCAGGACAGAGGCGGAATCACGCTGCGAAATTACCCTTGAAAACGGCACTATAGTTAGAATGGATGAAAACACTTTTCAGCAGTTTGAAAAATGTATGGTAAGTAAAACCGCCAAAGAGGTTTCCTTATTTCTGTCTTCAGGTAAAGTGTGGTTAAACGCCCGCAAAATCCTTGCAAAATCCGACAGCTTTAAGGTCAGAACCAATAAGGCGGTTTGCGCAATACGCGGAACAAAGTTCAGGGTTGATACAGATAATGAACAGACGCGAATTAGTGTACATAAAGGGGTTGTGGCAACCTGGAGCGCTTTGTTTGACAAGCCGAAACCTGAGCCGGATGCTTTCACATTAAAACCTAAGCCAATAGCCGGGCCGCATCCGGTGTCCATGGAAAAATGGGTGGAAATTATAAAAGCCTTTCAGCAGATTACAATCGATTCAAATGGAAAATATGAAAAAAAGGATTTCAATATTAACAGCATTATGGAAGATCAATGGATAAGATGGAATATGGCTCGTGACAATGATAAGGATTAGAGGATTAGAGGGGTAAGGATTAGAGGCCAATCGAAAAATT
>JABMRH010000202.1 GCA_013202725.1 Desulfobacteraceae bacterium | reverse complement strand
TTTGGAACAACTCCGAACATTGTGCCGCCATCTAATTCAAATTTGCCTGTTTCAACAGAAAAGCATTCGTAATCTCCAAATCTCATAAGTCTACCTATTTTTCCTTATACCCGCATCCCTTTTCCATGCAGGCGCAAAAAGCGCCTTGTCTTTTAGTTGTTTTTTCAACCAGAAAATTTGCCCCGCATTCAGGACATTCTTTTGCGACCGGCTTATCCCAGATGGCAAATGTACATTCAGGATAACGGCTGCATCCATAGAAAATTTTGCCACGCCTTGATTTTCTTTCAACAAGGCTACCGCTGCACCCTTTTTCCGGGCATTTTACACCGGTATCCTGTCCGGCATGATTTGAATTTATTGATTTGGTGTTTTTGCATTCCGGGTATCCGCTGCACGCAAGAAACGGTCCGTATTGTCCATGTTTTAAGACCATAGGTTTGTCGCATTTTTCACAAATTTTGTCTGTAGCCTCATCTTTGGGCGGTTCAATCGGCTGAATTTTCCCTGTTTCATCCCTTGCGTAGTTTGTTGAATATTTGCATTCAGGATACCCGCTGCAGGCAAGATATTGTCCATTTTTGCCCACCTTGACATGCAATTGCCTGTTACAGTCGGGACAGGTTAAATCTGCCGGAAAACCAATGCCCCGCATGTTGAGCATCGATTCTGATGCAGCATCCAGATCTTTTTTGAAAGGGTCGTAAAAACGTGTAAGTACTTCTAAACAATCGGCCTCTGCGTCTTCAATACTGTCTAAACTATTTTCCATTTTAGCGGTAAAATCAACGCCAAATATATCAGAAAAGCTTTCTACCAGAAGGTCGTTTACAATGAAGCCGAGTTCGTTTGGTCTGAAATAACCTTTGACAAAATCCACATATCCTTTTTGTCTGATTATCGATAATATGGCGGCATAGGTGCTGGGTCGCCCTATTCCGTTTTCTTCAAGCTCTTTGACCAGAGATGCTTCTGAAAATCTTGGGGGCGGCAATGTAAAATGCTGCTTTGGCTCCAATTTGTTGAGTTTTAATACCATGCCTTCAGAAAGTTCCGGAAGATCATCTGCTTTTCTTTCCCTTTCATCTGTCTCGTCAACAGACATATAAAGGGTCATAAAGCCCGGAAATTTAATGGTCGATCCGCTTGCGGTAAATAAACAGGAGCCGGCATTGATAGATATCAGGCTGGTGTCAATAATGGCCTGTTCCATCTGTGATGCAACAAACCGTTTCCATATAAGGGTGTATAGAGATAGCTGGTCTTTGGAAAGATAACCGGCGATTTTTTCAGGTGTATTAAAGACCGATGTGGGTCGTATGGCCTCATGGGCATCCTGAGCCTTTTTGCGGTTTTTGAAAAACCTCGGCTTTTCAAGAGCATATTGTTTGCCGAAACGCTCATGGATCAGCAAAAGAGCTTCTTCGGCAGCCTCTTTTGATATCCTGGTTGAATCTGTACGCATGTATGTGATAAGCCCTTCCGGCTTGCCGGGACCAAGGTCTATGCCTTCATAGAGCTGCTGTGCTACAATCATAGTCTTTTTGGCGGAAAATTTCAGTTTTCTGATGGACTCCTGCTGCAGTTTGCTTGTGATAAAAGGGGGAAGGGGATTTCTTTTTATGGTTTTTTTCTGAACTTTTTCTACTATAAACCTGCTTTCAGACAGATTATTAAGGATGGCGGTTGAAGCCTTTTCATCGGGAATCCTGATCTTCTTTCCATTTTTTTTTGTAAGTTTTGCAGTAAATGGGGGTGGTTCATTGCCCTCAAGCCAGGCTGTTATCGACCAGTATTCTTCCGGATTAAAGGCATAAATGGCCCGCTCCCTTTCGCAGATTATCCGCACTGCGACAGACTGTACCCTTCCTGCACTCAGCCCGCCTTTGACTTTGCGCCACAGCAATGGCGAAACCTGATATCCCACCAGCCTGTCAAGTATTCTGCGTGCCTGTTGAGCCTCATATTTTTTCTTGTTGAGATTTTCAGGAGCGGCTATTGCCTTATTGATGGCATTTTTTGTGAGTTCGTAAAACAATACCCTGTAAAACTTTCTGCCCTGTTTTTTTAGAATTTCTGCGGTATGGTATGCGATCGCTTCACCCTCCCTGTCAGGGTCGGGCGCAAGGTATATGTCTGAAGCATCTCCGGCGGCATTTTTTAAAGAGGATATAACCTTTTTCTTGCCTGGGATTATCCTGTATTTTGGCTTGAAACCATTTTCGATATCAATGCCCATTTCCTTTGCGGGAAGATCCTTGATATGGCCGACGGTTGCAACCACATTATAGGTATTGCCAAGATACTTTTTTATGGTTTTTACTTTTGTCGGTGATTCAACTATGATAAGTGGTTTGGTCACTATTATTCCTTTCCTAATGCGAGACCTTTGCAAAACCATCCTTATCTGTCATTTCGACCGCAGGGAGAAATCTTAATAGGCTTGAATCATTAAGATTTCTCGTTGTTAACACTCCTCGAAATGACAAAATTCAAAGCTCTCATTATTTCATGTTTTTTGTCTTTATGGAAAAGAGTTTGCCGGGTGTTTGCACTGCAACTCCTTTTAATTCCAGTTTAAGCAATATGCTCGAAAGTTTCCCGGGTTCAATAGATATTTTTCTTACAAGCTCATCTATATGAACAGGATATGGGCCGAGCGCTTTATATACCGTCAATTCCTCTGATGATAACGGCGGAAGCTCAGCCTTTGTTTTATTTTGACCTGTGTTTTCTGCTATGGCATGCCCCTGTATCAGAGGCGCAAGTTCTTCTATAATATCCTGCGTTTGTTCAACCAGTTTGGCTCCCTGTTTGATAAGTGTATGTGTGCCGGTGCTTTTAAAGGAATGGATGCTTCCGGGAACAGCAAACACCTCTCTGTTCTGCTCTGCTGCCAGGCGCGCTGTAATGAGCGACCCGCTTCTTTTAGTTGCTTCCACTATAACGGTTCCAAGTGAAATGCCGCTGATTATCCTGTTTCGTACAGGAAAATTATGAGCCTCAGGTTCCGTCATGAGAGAAAACTCTGAAATAACAGCGCCGTTAGCTGCAATTTTATGAAAGAGCTTTATATTTTCCGATGGATAAACCCGTTCAAGACCACTTCCCAGCACGGCGATTGTTTTTCCTTTACCCATCAGGGCGCCTTCATGGGCAGCAGTATCGATTCCTATTGCCATGCCGCTGACTACTGTAATCCCATTTGAAGCCAGGTTTGTGCAAAGCTGTTCGGTCGTTGATATCCCATAGGTTGTCGCATTCCTGGAACCAACAACAGCAACATTTTTTATAGACCGGTCAAGATTTCCGTAGACATACAAAAAGGGTGGTGGATCCGGTATTTGCAGTAAAAGAGGAGGATAATCGCTATCTGTCATTGTGACAATCCGGTAACCTTTTTGCACAACAAGATCGAGCTCTTTTTTAACCTGTTCAGGTATCCTGTGCTGCCTTATTGCTGACACAAGGCGTTCGGACATGCCGTCGAGCTTGAGAAGTTCTTCGCGTGATGCTTCAAGAACAAGTTCCGGAGACTTGAAATGGTCGATAAGATGCTTGAAATGGCAGCGCCCAATTCCAGGAACGGTTTTGAGGGTAAACCATGGCAGAATATTTTCCACTTATTTTTTCTTCCCATGTTTTTGCCAGGCAAGGAGAATGGGGCTTGCCACGAATATTGAGGAGTATGTTCCTATAAGCACTCCGACTATCATTGCGAATGCAAAGTCGTGGATAATTCCTCCTCCAAGAGTAAAAAGGGTGACAACCACAAAAAGAGTTGTCAAAGAGGTTAGAATTGTACGGCTGAGCGTTTCATTTATACTTTTGTTTATGACTACTTCCAGAGTATTTTTGTGGTATTTTCGGAGGTTTTCACGGATGCGGTCAAAAACAACAATTGTATCATTCAAAGAATATCCGATTATGGTGAGAAGGGCGGCGATAATCGGAAGGGAAAATTCCTTGTCGCAAATAGAAAAAATACCTACAGTAATAATGATGTCATGTATAAGGGCAACAATAGCGCCCATAGCGTATTTGAGCTTAAGAAACCAGAAGAGGATAAGTGTAACGACCACGGCGGCGCTGATAAAGAAGGCTACGCCAACATTGAATAAGGAAAGTAAATATACGGCAACCATCAGCGCTCCTGCCATAATGCCGCTTAAGATCCACTTTAATTCAAAGCGTCCGGATATATATATGGTGATAAAGAGCAGGGCATAGAACATGGCAAACAGAGCTTTTTCACGTAAATCTTTGCCTACCTGTGGGCCTACCATCTCGACCCGACGAATCTGCACATGATTTCCCGTGGTGTATTCAAGGGCTTTTTTTACCCCGTAAGTAAAACCTTGAGAGTTCGAGATAGACATGTCGGTCCTTATAAGATATTCATTGTCTTTTTTATCGCCAAACTCTTGAACCGATGATTTGCCTAATTCAAGTTCATTGAGCCCCGACCTTACATCATCTAAGTTAACAGGCGTGTTAAACTTAACCTGTATTAATACCCCGCCGGCAAAATCGATCCCGTATTTCGGTCCCTTATGTATTATCAACGAGAAAAAACTGATGATGATCATTGCAATGGATATATAGAATGCAATTTTTCTTTTGCTGATGAAATTAATATTTATATCAGGTTTTATAAGCTGCATTAAACATGCTCCTGCTATGAGACCTTTGCAAAACACCCCCTTGGTCTCGCTATATGCTTAAATTTTTTATTTTCCGGTTAATTAACAAATAGTCGAATACAAGCCGTGTCATGATAAGAGATGTAAACAGACTGGCAATTACGCCCAGGCTCAGTGTAACGGCAAATCCTTTAACAGGTCCTGTTCCGAACTGGAACAAAACAAGGGCTGCGATAAGTGTTGTGACGTTTGCATCTAAAATTGTAAGCGTGGCTTTATTATACCCTGCATCTACTGCAGCACGCGGTGTTTTCCCGATATTTAGCTCTTCTCTGATACGTTCAAAAATAAGAACATTTGCATCCACGGCAATTCCTATGGTCAGTATGATTCCAGCAATGCCCGGAAGTGTTAAGGTAGCCTGAAAAGCTGCGAGTCCTCCGGCGATCAGCATAATATTAAGGATAAGAGCAAAATCTGCTATGAGACCTGAACCCTTATAATATATAATCATAAACAGGACTACGAGAATACCTCCGACACATACTGAAACAAGGCCTTTGTTGATTGAATCAGCTCCAAGAGAGGGGCCGACGGTCCTTTCCTCAAGTATTTTTACAGGGGCGGGAAGCGCACCGGCACGCAGAGCTATGGCAAGATCCTTGGCCTCTTCCAAAGTAAAGCTACCTGTAATGCGGGCCTCACCGCCGGTGATTTTTTCCTGTATAACCGGCGCTGAATAGACATGATTGTCCAAAACAATTGCAAGGCGTTTTTTTACATTTTCTTCTGTTATTTTGGCAAAAATTCTTCCGCCTTTTTTGTCAAAAGTAAGGGAAACATAAGGTTCATTGAACTGTGAATCTATCTGAACCCTTGCGTCTGTGAGATTTGCACCTGTTAAGAGCGTTTGCTTTTTAATGAGAAAGTAGCTTTTTATTTCACGATTTGTGTCTGGACTCTTTGTGATCTGAGTAAGTATTTCGCTTCCCAAAGGAATATTTCCATCTCGAGCAGCATTAACATCGTGTGTTTCATCCACCAGCTTGAACTCCAAAAGGGCTGTTTTGCCGATGAGATCCTTTGCTCTTTGTGTATCCTTGATTCCGGGCAGTTGTATAAGGATACGTTTTTCGCCTTGATGTCTAATGTCGGGTTCGCTCACACCAAACTGGTCGATACGGTTTCTTATGGTTTCAAGGGCCTGTCTTGTCGCAAGTTTTTTGACATTATCGGTTTCTTCTTCAGGAAGATCCATAACTATGGAAAGCACCCCGTCATCCGTTGATTTTGAAACAAGACGCATATCTTTAAACTCTTTGTTCAGGATCTGTTCAAAACTGTTGATGTTATCCTTTCCCTGCAATCTGACCAAGATCTTTGAGCCGTTAACCCTCTCTATGCTTAGAAACCTTATGCGCTCTTTCTTTAAGAGGTTTCGGATCTCAAGTCTAATGCGTTCTATTGTGCTTTCCAAAGCCTTTTCCGTATCCACTTCAAGCACAAGATGCATGCCTCCCTGGAGATCGAGACCGAGATTTATCTTCTTATGCGGCCACCATGTCGGTTTGATTGAAGGAAGAATATAGATAACAGCAGCTATAACAACGATTATAACTAAAATTAATTTCCAGGAAATATTTTTCAACGATCTATTCCTTTTATCATATTAAAGCCCCGGATTAACCTATATCACCGGGGCTCTCTTTGATTTCTGGTCTTTATTTTGTAACAGTTCAGCCCTATGTAATAAAAATAAACTCTGCGCTCTCTGCGCCTTGAGCGAAGCGTGCGGTGAACTATTACTTTATTTTTTATCTGAATCGGTTTGCTCTATTTTTGCCGGCTGAGCCTGTGATGAAGACTGGAGCAATGCTGAAACATTAGTTCGATTCAGCTTTATACGGACTTTATCCGCCACCTCTATTGTTAAAGTGTCATCGCTAACAGAGGTAATGCGTCCATGAATGCCGCCGGTTGTTATTATACGGTCTCCATTTTTAAGATTACTGACCATTGAACGCTGCTCTTTCTGCTTTTTTTGCTGGGGCCGGATAAGAAGAAAATAAAAAATAACGAACATAAGAATAAGAGGGATAAACGCTGAAAATCCACCCCCCTGTCCAGCAGCGCCGCCGCCCTGACCCATTGCATATGCTATGTCAATCAAAATTAACCCTCCTTCTTTCTTTGTTATTTGTAATTATTTAGCCACTAAGGCACTTTATTCCCAAACCATTTCAGCGGAGCCTAATACGCTTGTGATAATAAGTTTTATATTTTCAGCGTCGCCATCAATTAAAGCTTTGCCGGCTGCCGGAGATATTGCTGGAAATCTGACCAGGTACACCGATTTCCAAGGAGTTATATAAGGAAAAAAGTGAATTGTTACAGCATCAACCTTTTTTATTTTCCTGATTTCAAGTGGAGCTGTCAGCCCGCCTTTTCCAGCAGTTAAATATATTTTCCATATGGAATTCTTTTTATGAAAATCATTGAGCTTTTTATCAGGCACATATGCGGCAAGCAGAAAATCATTATAAGCTAAAACGGCATTTTTTTGATCTTTTAACACCTTTGTTTTCTCACTGCCTGTCAGCTTGTATGCCCTGGCATACTCATTTGAATAAGCATCTCTGAACTTAGACGATTTGAATGTGGCGGTAGCTATTAGTTCAACGTCCAGGCCTCTGTAAATACGGGCTTCTCTACTCCAATTTGTAAGGGCTGCCTTATATTGACCGCCATGGTAAGGATCATACGACTCTTTAAGCCGTTCTACAGGCTCAAAAGCCCGGCATCCCAGACAAAGGATGATAACTATAATTGCCGGAAAAATTTTTACAGAAAATATTTTATAATATTTTAGCATTATGTAACAGACCATTTGCGATTACAAAAAACTTCGTGGTAAAAGCGGATTTATTTACCTGTCAGCAAATACACGTTTAAAAATGGCGCTGATATACTTTAAATGATAGCTTACGTCAAATATTTCTTCAATTTTTTCAGAGCCGAGCAGGCTGCAAATCTTTTTGTTTTTCAAAACAAGGGCTTTGAAATCATTTTTATCCTTCCAAGCCCGCATAGCAACTGTCTGGACTATTTTATAAGCATCTTCACGAGTTGCGCCGGATTCTGCAAGAGCCAGCAATATTTGCTGAGAAAAGACAAGCCCTTTAAGCATATTGAGGTTTTGTTTCATTCTTTCAGGATATACGACCAGCTTGTCTATGATTTTTGTGATTTTGTTTAATATATAATCGATCAGTATTGTGCTGTCGGGCGCTATGACCCTTTCAACAGAGGAATGGCTGATATCCCGTTCATGCCACAGGGGAATATTCTCAAGGGAAGCCATGGCATTTGAACGTATGATACGGGCAAGGCCGCATATATTTTCAGACCCTATTGGATTGCACTTGTGCGGCATGGCTGAAGAACCTTTCTGGCCTTTTGAGAAAAATTCTTCAGCTTCAAGAACCTCTGTTCTTTGCAAATGCCTTATTTCGACCGCCATCTTTTCTATGGATGAAGCCATGATGGCCAGGCTTGTAAAATATTCAGCATGCCTGTCCCTTTGAACAATCTGGGTTGAGGCCGGAGCGGGTTTAAGCCCCAGTTTTTTACATACATACGCCTCAATGTCCGGGGAGATATTGGCAAATGTTCCCACCGCTCCCGATACCTTCCCGAAGCTTATTGTTTCAACAGCGCGCTCAAATCTTTCCTTATTCCGACGCATTTCATCATACCAGACCGCAAGCTTCAAGCCAAATGTTATAGGCTCTGCATGGATTCCGTGGGAGCGTCCGATCATTACTGTGTTTTTGTGTTTAAATGCCTTTTTCTTGATTGTCTGTAAGAGGATTTTGCAGTCTTTAAGAATAATTCTTCCGGCCTGTCTGAGAAGATATGCCATGCTTGTATCAAGAATATCGGATGATGTCAGGCCCATGTGAATGTATCTTGAATCAGGGCCGACATGTTCGGCAACATCTGTAAGAAAGGCGATTACATCATGCCTGGTTTCAGCCTCGATCTTTTCGATTCTTTTTATGGAAAATCCTGCTTTTTTTTTGATATTATCAAGGGCCTTTTTGGGGATCTTTCCTTTCTTTGCCAGGGCTTCACAGGCTAATATTTCAACCTTTAGCCATGCCTGATACCTGTTTTCATCGGTCCAGATATCTCCCATGACCTTTCTTGTATACCGTTTTATCATAATTTTATGTTTTAGCTCGTTGCTGGTTACTCGTTGCTGGTTGCTCTTAGCTCTCAGCTCTCAGCTTACCTCTCGGCAGGTATCCAGATCGTTTCACCGTCAAACTGAATTTTGTTTACATGCTGGTAGTCTATATGATCCAGAAGCGCAAAAATCCGGCTCATATTATAGACAACTATCTTGCTTAAAGGGAAAATCAGATTAATGTCAACATCGAGTTTTCCTTCCTTTAAATTGTATATGCAAACAGTCTTTTCCGAAAATTTTAAAAGTTTGCCCACCCCTGAACTATATCCGAAACTGTCTGGTTCGTCGGCAAGCGAAGAAATGGCAATATCCTTGCGATCAAAGTAGTCTTTTAAGAATTTAAAATGAATGGCCCATAAGTTGTCTCCGGAATGCACAACGTATATTCCGAATTCCTCTATACTGTTATTTGGCGCTATTTTGCCAGGTTTTATATCCTTTTCTATGATATCGCCACTTTTAAGCCGTATCTTATCCTGGATTTCCTGCATGGAAACGGTTAATTCGCCCACTTTAAAGGATTCATCAGATCTGACAATAATGTCAACCCCTTTTTTAAGCCCGTATTTTGCCTTACGTTTCTTTGTAATGTCTTGAAGCTTATTGTAATTAATAACGGGTTGAGGCTTGACAGGCATATAAGCTTTTTCAGCAATTTGCCCGGAAAGATGAGCTTTGTTTTGCTTTTGCCAAAGCCATAAACCTGTTGCAGCCGTAGCGACGGCAACTGCGCAGATTATAAGGATTTTTAAAGACTTATTCATAAATAATATTGCTTTCTCCGGGGACCATTGTATTGTCCCCTTTGATTTCAATTGAAAGATTTTGCCTGGCTTCCATGTCAAAGATTTCCTTGCGTTTTTTATTTAATAAATAATTTGCGACTTCAGTCGGCACAATAGCTTTTACGCTGGAAATCCCCTCTTTTAAAGTTCCGAGGCTGAGTTTGCGCAGCAAGCTTACCCCCAGAGTCTCAGGAGACGGGGTAAGCCCCTTTCCCTTGCAATACCGGCAAGATTCAAAGCCGCCGAATTTGATAGACGGTCTGAGCCTTTGCCTTGACATCTCAAGCAGACCAAACTTTGAGATTTTCCCAATTTTTGTCTTGGCCTTGTCTCCCTTTAGATTTGTTTTCAACATGCCTTCAACCCTGGTTTTGTGTTTCTGATCCCTCATGTCGATAAAATCTATCACTATCAGACCGCCTAAATCCCTTAGTCGCAATTGACGCGCAATCTCTTCCGCTGCTTCAATATTGGTCATAAATGCCGTCTCTTCGACCGACTTTTCCCGGGTTCCCTTGCCTGAATTGACATCTATGGAGACCATGGCCTCGGTTTGTTCTATTACAATGGAACCGCCGGATTTCAAGACAACACGGCTTTCAAATATGGATGCAATCTGGTCTTCAAGCTGGTATTTTGTAAATATCGGTTTTGCGCCTTTATAAAGCTTAACGATCTTTGTGTGCTTGGGAGATATGATGTTAATAAAGTCTTTAGTTTCACGGTATATTGAAGGATTGTCTATCAGAATTTCAGTAACATCAGGAGTAAAATAATCACGTATTGATCTTAAAGCAAGATTTCTGTCTTTGTAAAGAAGGGCCGGTGCCTTTATATCTTTGACATTTTTTTTGATGTTTTTCCACAGTCGCAGAAGATATCTCAGATCCCTGGATACGAGCGACTTGGTGGTGTTTGTTCCGGCAGTACGGATGATAATGCCGAATCCTTCAGGAATAGCCAGGCCGTCAATAATACTTTTTAACTGTTTCCGCTCATCTTCATCTTCAACCTTGCGCGAAATCCCTCTTGTTTTGCTTCCAGGCAAAAGGACGATGTATCTTCCAGGCAGAGATATAAGTGTCGAAAGCATGGCCCCTTTTTTCATGTACGGGTCTTTTGTGACCTGCACAATTAGTTCCTGACCGCGTTTTACTATATTTGTTATTGAACGATCTCCTGGACGACTGTCCTGAAAGTAATCGCTGTGAATTTCATGCTTTTGCAGAAAGCCGTGCCTTTCCGCTCCATAATCGACAAAAACCGCCTGAAGGCTGGGTTCAATATGCGCAATAATTCCTTTATAGATATTGCTGTGGATTATTTCCCTTGCGGCGCTTTCTATATGAAATTCTTCCAGCTTGCCGTCTTTTACTTTCGCAATTCTGCATTCTTCAGGATCTATCGCATTGATAAGAATATTACAGTTCATAATAATATTTGTTTTTTTCTCCCTTAAAAATAAAATATGGTTTTTTCTTCTCTTAATTATTTGCTTTTATTAGATATAAAATAGCCATATACAAGTCAAACAATTTCTCTGTTCATCCCATTTAGGTAATAGTTTGATTTTCAAATAAATATGAACTATGAATTATAGCAAAATTTTTTATTTAATATTTATCCTGTTTTCCTTAATTTTGCAATAATCAATAGTTTATGAAGATATTTTTCTGAATATAACATTGTGAAGCTCCCCGCAAGCCGGTCAGCAAAAAATAATATAGCTCTTTATATGAGGCAAAAAAATGATTTGTGATATTTGTGGACAAGAAGGGGCTAACATTCGCCATGTCACCCGGAGTTATGGCAAGAAAACTAATTTACTTATCATCGAGAATGTTCCTGTCATCAGTTGCCCTCATTGCAGGAATAGCTATTTAGTGCCTGAACGAAAACTATCCAAAGCTGACATTTCGAGCGGAGCGAGAAATCTTAGCATATTGTTAATATTGAAATTTAAGATTTCTCCCTTTGGTCGAAATGACAAAAAGTAGGGTTTTCGTTCAGGCACTATTTAGCGCTTTCAGTATATTTTTCCCTATAGGTTCAAATTCAGCGATTAACGCCTCCGTTGAATCGACCTTGGATAACGATCCAAACGATTGTCTTTTCCCTATACTGGAAATAATTTTTATATTATCCTCTTCTATTATTTTATCTTCTTTTCCTGCAAAATTAAAGATCATGCCTAATATCGGGATATCTCTTTTTGTCAGGGCCTCAATGGTAAGAAGGGTATGGTTGATTGTGCCTAAACCGCTATCAGTGACAATCAAAACTGGAATTGCAAGATCTGCCACAAGATCGATCAGAAGACAGCCCCGGGTAAGAGGAACCAGGACGCCACCCACCCCTTCGACTATAAGAAGATCGTGCTTACGCACAAGCGTATGATAGCTTTCTACGATTTTATCAATACCAATCTCTTGTCCTTCCAGTTCTGCGGCAAGATGTGGAGAGGCTGGGAAATCAAATGTATATGGGTGTAAAAGCAAAGGGTTGTCAATCTCTTCCTTTTCCCTTCCAAGCATCGAGAGGCAATAATCGATGTCATCCGAGGTGTTCCTGTTTCCAGTGCTTACCCATTTTTGAATCCCGACGTTAATACCTTTACGGCTCAAGTACCTGGCCAGGCAGCCGCATATAACGGTTTTGCCTATGCCTGTATTGGTGCCGGTAATAAATACACTTTTATTTTTCATAGACATTCCACATGGCCGGCCTCACATAAAAAAACCTGATAACTTACCTTTATTGCCCCGAACCTCCTGATATAAGCATTTTCAGCCTTTTCAAGAAGCCCCGGAGTAAACAGAATCCTGTCTCCGTTCCTTCTAATATTTACTCCGGTATGTTTTATTGTCTTTAACAGCTCAAGAATGTTCTCATGTTTTCTTGTAAACACGGTTTCGCTTATTTTGACACTTTTAAAAACCGCGTGCAAAAGAGATTTCACCTCATCGTGTTGCATAAAATTTTGCGCCGCCATATTTACTTTTTCTGGATATACATCCTTAATTATTTCATAAAGTTCATAAAATGTTTCAGGCCCCATCATTGAAAAAATAATCATTCCTCTGTTGGTGAGCAACTCATGGTAGTGCTTAAATCCTTTCTTTAAATCCACAAACCATTGAAAGGTGGAATTTGAAGTAATCAGATCGTATCTTTTTCCGGTTTCCGGAATAAACTCCTCTGCATCATTAACAAATAGTCTGACTTTTTTTTTCTTGTTTAATTTGCGAGCGGCGACAGAGATCATCTCAGGCGAGAAATCTATGGCTGTAATATCGGCTGACGGAAACCTTTCTTGCAGCATCTCCGTGTAATTTCCTGTCCCGCATCCGATTTCAAGGATATTCTGAAAGAGATGAGGCCCTATTGAATCAATAAGTCTGACAGCAACCTCTTTCTGGACAGAAGCATATTGATCGTAGGTGGGGGCAGCCTTTGAAAACGAATTTTTTATCCTTTGTTTATATCCCGGCATAAAATCTTTCCTTAAAATCCGGTTCAAGAAACGGGAGATGCCCGCTTTTTTTAAAAGTAACAATCCCGGGAAAAGAGATATCCTTCGCCATTTCAACTATCTCGGAATAAGGCGCAATCCGGTCTTTTTCCCCATGGATGATTCTTACAGGATTTTCTTTCAGCGCAGCGGTCTCAAGTCTCTGTTGCACCAGGTAATCGAGTCCATTCAAAAGGAATTCCAGATCAAACATCTCTATATAGGATGAAAACATGTGCTCTTTAAACCACGCAAATGTCCGTTTTTGTCCTATAAAGCAATTTCTGTAAAACCGGCTCAAATATAATCTGCGGTCCTTTATTAAAAAGGCGATCTGGGAATCGATTTCTTTTTTTGGGTAGCTTTTTCTCATAGAAACCAAAAAGATTTCTTCCGCGAACTCCCTGCCATATTCCTCTAAAAAATTGATAGCCAAAAATCCCCCCATTGACCATCCAAAGAGCGAGACCTTTTTAATCTGATTTTCAACCAGCGCGCTCATAAGGTCTGCGCTGAAACGCTTTGGATCATTTATTTGCGGAAGAAGATAATTGAAATTAAGATCAAGCAGTTCAAATATTCTTGTGTCAAACCCCCATCCCGGGATCAATACAAGAACTTTGTTGTGTCCCCTATTTAGATATTGGAATCTGTTTAAACGCATGTTTCAACACATCCGCAGCCTTTTTAAGGTCGTCTTCGGAATGATTACAGGTAATGGAAAACCGGATACGAGCCTTTCCTGCAGGCACAGTAGGCGGACGCATGGCAAGAGCAAAAATGGCATTTTCATAAAGCCTGTTTGAGATATTCAATGCATTGTAATTTTCACCTACAAGTACAGGCACGATCTGGGCGTTTCCCATGATATTAAGGTGGTTTTCTTTTAGGAGAGATCTGAAATATTTGGCCTTTTCCAGCAGGATAGACCTTCGAGCCGGTTCTTCCGTCAGCATCTTTATTCCCCCGATACTTGCGCCGGTTACAGAAGGGGGAAGCGCTGTTGAATATATGAAGCTTCTTACCCTGTTAATACAATAATCGATCAGCCTCGCTGATGCCGCAGCATATGCGCCGTAGCTTCCAAGTGCCTTTCCGAATGTCCCCATGATAATATCAATCTTTTTAGTCAATCCATATTTTTCGGCAAGACCCGCTCCTTTTTCTCCAATAACACCGACAGCATGGGCCTCATCGAGCATGAAAAGTGCGTCATACCTTTCTTTTAATTCCACCATCTCTTTTACTGATGCCATGTCTCCGTCCATACTAAACAGAGATTCGGTAACAATAAGAGCTTTTTTATATCTCTTCCGCTCCTTTTTAATCAACGTTTCGAGATGGTTAAGATCGTTATGTCGAAAACGGAAAAATCGCGCGCCCGAAAGGCGAATCCCGTCCACGATACTTGCGTGGTTAAGACGGTCAGAGAATATAACATCCTTTCTGTCACATAAGGCCGATATAAGGCCGATATTTGCCAGATAACCGCTTCCAAACAAAATAGCCTTTTCCTTACCCATGAAATCCGCTATCATCTCTTCAAGCTGATGGTGGATAGAGAGATCGCCGCTCATGAGCCTTGAAGCAGATGAACTCGTTCCGTATTCATTGAGTGCCTTTTGACTCTCTTCGCGAAGTCGGGGATGTCCGGCAAGACCGAGATAGTCGTTGGAGGAAAAGTTCAGATATTCTACATCATTTATATATACCCGGCCCGGCCCGGCAGGCCGCAGAGGTTTGAGTGTCCGCAGCAGATGCTGCTTTTTTCGTTCATCCAGGTACGCATCTATCCATTCCATAACTTTCTTATCTCCGATACCATGGCAAGGTCTTCTTCAGGAGACCTTCCTTTTACAGTCAGATATCCTCCGATCATCATACCGTTTGCGCCGGCCATAAAGGCCAATCCCTGGAAATCCTTTAAAACCGATTCTCTGCCGGCCGCTATCCTTATTGTTCTATTGCCTGTGATTAAGCGAAATATTGCGATGGTTCTCAGAACTTCTGCTGCTGAAATGTTTCTTGTTCCTTCAAACGGCGTTCCTTTCAAAGGAACAAGTATGTTGATTGGAATCGAATTTACATTAAGATCTCTCAGCGTCAGAGCCATATCGACCCGGTCTTTTTCACTTTCACCCAGTCCTATAATCCCGCCGCTGCATACTTCAAGGCCGGCCTCCAGGGCCGCCCGTATAGTCCTGATTCTGTCGTCAAATGTATGGGTAGTGACAATATTGGGATAGAACCGTCGAGATGTCTCAATGTTGTGGTGATACCGGTTAAGTCCGGCATCTTTTAGAAGGACAAGAGATTTTGTGTTGAGTATGCCGAGAGAGGCGCAAGGGCTTATTCCGATTTTTTCCTTTATTGTGTTTATCACTTCAGCGATCTTTTCCACCTCTTGCGGGCCGGGTCCCTTTCCGCTGGTAACAATAGAAAACCTCTCCGCCCCGATCTTTTTTGCCCTTTCCGCTTCGGCCAGCAATTCATCTTTGCTCTTTAACGGGTATACAGAAATTTTTGTGTTATAATAAATTGATTGCGCGCAAAATCTGCAATCCTCGCGGCAACGTCCTGATTTGGCATTGGTGATACTGCACAGCTCAACTTTTCCTCCTGCCCGGCGTTTTCTTTCCTCGTTGGCAAGCAAGATCAATTGCCAGGTAGATAGTTTCTGAAAATCCTGCAATTTTCTATACATATTCGTAACCGTTCACGGTTGTCGGTTCACCGTTCACAGTTTTTTCAACCGTGAACGGTTACAATGAATAAAACAACGAAGGTCTCGTAAATTGAGTTTTTTATGAGACCTTATACATTATAATAGATGATTCACAGACTTTTATTAAACCGGCAATTAAATAGAAAAATCATATTCGCCAGCTTGTCATTCCCGCTCTCCGCTTTACTGCGGCCGGAATGACATATTTAATTGCCAAGTTAATAACATACTACACTTATTATAAAATGCAAGAATCGTTGAAACCCTGTCCCTGACCCCTGTGAACGGCTGCGAAAATCATGCATATTCTACTTTACGCATGAGTAAAATCAGGTTATGTTTATTTTGCAAGGTATTTTCGGGATGGCCTTGAACCGCAAAGGCAAGCAAATAAAAAAAAGCAAACTCCATAATATGAGAGTTTGAAAAATACTTCCCGCTAAAAGCGGGATTCGGGTTCAAGGAAGGCGATCAGGCACTCAGATGACTGAGTACCTGATGAGCCTGACGCTGAGATTGGGCAAATAAGCGCGGACTTCGAAAGGGGGCGTTTTGCAAAGGT
>JABMRH010000201.1 GCA_013202725.1 Desulfobacteraceae bacterium | reverse complement strand
GAACAAAATTGAGCATTTTTCAAAGGTCTCATATAATGATAGAATAAAAATGTGGGATACCCTCCAACAAGGAATGCAAGTGGATAAAACCATAGAACAGATTAAGGAGGAGGCGCTTAAAGAGCTTGAAGCCGCTTCTGACAGCAAACAAATTAATGATCTTTCAGTAAGATATCTTGGGCGAAAAGGGTCTGTTACTCAATTTTTAAGAAATATCTCAAGTCTTCCACAGAAAAAAAGAGCAGAGGCTGGAAAAAAGGCAAATGAGACAAAAAAGCTTCTTGATACAACCTTCAAAAAAGCCTTAAAACAGTTCGAAGCAGAATCTGCGGTATCATACGACAAAATTGACGTTTCTCTTCCCGGAAGAGTTGTAAAACGGGGTTCGCTGCATCCAATTACACAAATTACCCGGGAAATATGCGATATTTTTTCCAGGCTTGGGTTTGATATAGCCGAAGGGCCGGAAGTTGAAACCGATTATTATAATTTTGAGGCCCTGAATATCCCGAAAAATCATCCGGCCAGAGATATGCAGGACACGTTTTATATCTCGAAAAACATAGTTCTTCGAACACACACCTCTCCCACTCAACCCCGGATAATGGAAAAACGGAAACCGCCTTTGAGAGTTATTGCTCCAGGCAAGGTTTACCGGTGCGATTCCGACCTGACACATACCCCCATGTTTCAGCAGGTGGAGGGGTTCCTGGTTGATAAAAAAGTATCTTTCGGAGATCTAAAAGGGATACTTACAACCTTTATTCACAAGATATTTGACGATCAGACAGGACTTAGATTCCGACCAAGTTTCTTTCCCTTTACCGAACCAAGCGCCGAGATTGATATCGGTTGCGTAATGTGCAGGGGAAAGGGATGCAGGGTCTGTTCTCAAACAGGATGGCTTGAAATTATCGGCGCGGGCATGGTTCATCCCGCAGTGTTTGAAAATGTCGGATATGATACAAAACTTTATACTGGTTTCGCTTTTGGGATGGGTATAGAACGGATTGCCATGCTGAAATACGGAATTGATGACATCCGAAAATTTTATGAAAACGATTTAAGGTTTTTAAGACAGTTTTGATATGAAGGTTAGTTTAAGCTGGTTAAAAGATTATATTCCAATCAAAATGGATGCAGAGGCTCTGGCTGAGGAGCTTACTATGGCCGGGCTTGAAGTTGAAGCTGTTTCAGACCGTTATAGCTATCTGGATACAGTTGTAGTGGGCCGTGTTATTGAAGTTAACCCGCATCCCAATGCTAACAAACTCAAACTCTGCAGCGTGGATATAGGCGGCCGAACAATACCTGTTGTGTGCGGCGCTCCAAACACAAAAAAGGATATGCTTGCTCCATGCGCCCTTCCCGGAACCCATTTCCCCAATGGAATAATACTGAAAAAAAGTATTATTCGAGGAGAGGTGTCAAAAGGGATGCTGTGCAGTCCAATTGAGTTGGGCCTCGGCATATCAAGCAACGGCATCATGGAACTCAAGCAGAATCTTGCTGTTGGGGATAAGCTCAATCATGCCCTTGGGCTGTCGGACACGGTTTTTGAAATCGATCTTACCCCGAACAGGCCGGATTGTCTCAGCATTATCGGTACAGCACGGGAAATAGCGGCATTTCAGAAGACAAAGATATCCTACCCTGAAATTAATCTTCCTGAATCACCGGATACTGCCGGAGATATTCCACACTTCAGCTCTGTTACCATAATGGACACTGATCTTTGCCCGAGATATTCCGCAAGGCTTGTTTTTGATATCAAGATTGAGCCTTCTCCTTTCTGGCTTCAGGACCGTCTTGTTTCTGTGGGTTTAAAACCGATCAACAACATAGTCGATATCACCAATTTTGTAATGATGGAAACCGGACAGCCGCTACACGCATTTGACTTTGACCGCCTTGCAGAAAACAGGATAGTTGTCAGGGCGGCTGAAGAAGGGGAAAAATTTACAACCCTTGACCAGAAAGAACGTCTCCTTTCCACAGGAATGCTTCTGATCTGTGATGGTGAAAAACCGGTTGCCCTTGCAGGAGTTATGGGAGGAATGAATTCAGAAATTGAAGATTCCACCACAAAAATTCTTCTTGAAAGCGCATATTTCTATCCTGTCTGCATACGGAAAACTTCTAAAAAAACAGGGCTTGCCACAGATGCATCCCACCGTTTTGAACGGGGAACAGACTTAGGCGGCACTGTCAAAGCATTAAACCGGGCGGTGCAGCTTATCTCAGAAATCTGCGGCGGCAAAATAATTCACGGCATAATTGATGAATATCCAAAACCTGTGCCTGAAAGGGTGATCACATTCAGCGTCGATGCTTCAAATCGTCGCCTGGGCACAAGCCTGTCTCAGGATGAAATTAAGCAATATTTAAAGTCCATTGAATTTGCTGTTGAAAAAATCGATGACGATAATCTCCGGGTTGTTCCGCCATCTTTCAGGGTGGATATAAACAGATTTGAAGACCTGACCGAAGAAATTGCGCGCCTGTACGGTTATAATAATATTGAAACGACCTTTCCGATCATACCTGCAGAAGCCAGACCACCGTCAAAAAAAATCGAGTTAAGAAACCATATTAAACAGCTCATGACATGTTTTGGTTTTACTGAAGCGATTAATTACAGTTTTATCAATAAATTGTCGTGTGATCGTCTTGAACTTAAAGCTGATGATCCCAGAAGACGGATGATGGACGTTTTAAATCCGATTACGGAAGATCAATCCACAATGCGTATATCTCTGATACCGGGCCTGCTTGAAACAATGCAATATAACATCTCCGTGCAGAACAGGAATATCAAGCTGTTTGAAATAGGCAATGTTTTTTTTCATACCGGACAGGAAGACAGCCGGCCGGATGAGGTTGAAATATTATCTGGTCTCTGGACAGGCGCAAGGGTTGAGGCTCATTGGTGTTCAAAGGAAGTAAGCTGTGATTTTTATGACTTAAAAGGCGCTGTTGAAGAGCTTTTAAGGAATCTTGGAATAATCAATACAACCTTTACCAATATGGAGCCTGATGCCTGCTATTATACGAAACAGGGATATTCAGCCCGAATCATTGTTAACAACAATATAATTGGTCTTTTAGGAGAAATTCATCCTCTTGTTCTGCGGAATTATGATTTAAAGCAGAAAGCCTATGTTTTTGAGCTGGATTTCGACAAACTCATCGGAATTGTACCCGATACTAAATCAACACGGCCCACACCTAAGTTTCCTGCCACATCAAGAGATGTTACACTTATTGTTGACAAGGATACTGAGGCAATGAATATATTGCAAATGGTTGAAGACCTTGATGAAGATATTGTGGAAAACCTGCATCTGTTTGATTTATATGAAGGAAGTCCTGTTCCGGCAGGCAAAAAAAGCATATCATTCAGAATTACATACAGATCAGCCACACAAACACTTGAGGATGAAACGGTAAATTCAATTCACAGGGAGATTACCGGCAGGCTTATAAAGAAGTTTGATGCGATACTTCCTGCCTGATTAATCTTTTTACGTATGCAAAATAACAGGCCATATCAAAAAGAATTACCGGATAAACTATACTTTAAGATCGGAGAGGTCGGCGAAATTGCAGAGCTTCCAACATATGTATTAAGGTTCTGGGAAACCGAGTTCACGAAAATAAAACCAAAAAGGACATCTTCAGGCCAGAGGCTGTATAGAAAAAACGATGTTGAACTTATCCTGAAAATCAAACATCTCTTACATAACAAAAAATATACTATCCAGGGTGCAAAACAGCATCTTAAATCCAAAGAACCTGAAAAAGAGGCAAATTCCTCGTCAAACATACTCGATGATATCCGATCAGAACTTAAAAGCATCCAAGATCTTCTTACCTGATCATTAAAGCAAGACATTTGAACCGGATTTTGGATAATCATTGTTTGATAATCATTGTTTGTTGACATGCATTGCTTTTTGTGATTTGAGAATCCCCGTAGCCTTGCTTTCGGTGGTGATTACGAAACGTAAGGAAGGCTGCTAAAATTGGATTTGCTCTTGCAGTTTATTTTATAGAAAATTTGAAAGGTAAACAGTGAAACAAAAATATTTAATCCTTAAAAATGACGAAAAAAACGGGTTGATAATTAGAGAGTTCTTAGAAATAAATAAAGAAATGTTTTCACTTGTCTGCGAGGAAACATACGATAATAATGATATAGAATCGGCTATTGCAAAAGACAGGAAGGATCTGATTTCTGTGTTGAGAACAAATAATATGTATCCTGTCGGGTTATATGCAGACAGGTTAGCTGAATCGATTATAACCATGTATGGCGCAGAAAACAAACAGCCAATTGAACTTCTTTTTGATGATTCTGCATCGTTTGTAAAAACCCAGGGTGACATTGTAGGTTTAGAAGAGGTTGAAGGTAAGATACTTGAGGATGATGAATTGCTTGAGGATGATTTTGACGATCATAAACCATTAAAAACTAATTGTTCCATTAAAGTGGCAGATGATGAACCGGATAAAGTGGAAGATGATGAACCGGACGACGATACGGCTGATTCTGAAGAAACAATTTGAGACCTTTGAAAAATGCCTTCTTCCTGTCATTCCCGCGAAGGCGGGAATCTATAACTGATTGAGAATACTGGATAGCGCTAACGGTTAGCGCTGACGCTTCACTTCGTGTCACTACGTGCCCCGTTTTCACGGGAATGACAATTTAGACTATTTCCAGCAAAATTCAAAGGTCTCAAATTGACTATCTTGCATGTAAAATCATTACTGGTCTCATCTTTTACGAAGAGGATATATATGCGGAAATCGATTAAAAAATAATTTATTGACATATGTTTATTATAGCATTAAATAGATTGTTTAAATAGTCATTATTTATATTCGGGTTCTTCGTTGTTATCTCTAATTGCAAATATATCGAAAAGACAGGTTGATGTATAAGCGTAACGATGGTTTAATAAAATTGCCGAATTTACAATTAATCGATAAATACGATCGACGTCTGAACTATTTACGTATATCTATTACCGATCGTTGCAACCTGCGATGCACATACTGTGTTTCTGATGATCTACATCAGCGCCTTCCGCACAAAGAAATTCTAAGACATGAAGAAATCCTGCGTCTTGTCAGAATCGGGGCGCGTCTGGGAATATCCAAGGTCCGAATTACCGGTGGAGAACCGCTTATACGAAAAGGGGTTTACGATTTCCTGAGTGAATTAACTAAGATAAAGGGCCTTGCTGATGTGTCTCTGACAACCAACGGTATTTTGCTGAGAGATAATATTGAAAAGATTAAATCAGCCGGTATAAAAAGAATCAATGTCAGTATGGATACATTAAGCAGGCAAAAATATAAAAACATAACCGGGCACGACATGTTTGATCAAGTCTGGGAAGGTATAGAATCAGCGCAAAGGGAGGGCTTTAATCCTATAAAAATTAATGTCGTCGCACTAAATGGAATCAACGATGATGAATTAACAGATATCGCCGAATTATCTTTTTCTTATCCCTTTCATATTCGATTTATCGAGTACATGCCAATTGGAACCTCTCATATTAATAATACAGGTAAACATCTGCTGGCGCCTGAAATACAGGAACGGATAAAAGTTTTAGGTGAATTGATTCCTGTTGAAAAAGGAATTAATGACGGCCCTGCAGAACGTTATAAATTTAAAGGCGCTCAAGGAGAAATAGGTTTTATTCATGCTCTAAGCAAACATTTTTGCAATGAATGTAATCGATTGAGATTAACGGCAAGCGGAAAGCTGAGAGCATGTCTTCTGTCAGATAGCGAGGAGGATCTTAAAGGCCCTCTTAGAAGAGGATGTTTAGACAGCGAGCTGGCCGATGTTTTTCTGAGAGCTGTGAGTCACAAACCACATGACCATAATCTTGTCTGCAATCAGCCTGTCATGGTTGCGGGCCGGATGTCGGCAATTGGTGGGTGATAGTTGTTAATATTAACCAGGACTAATTAAGGAGGTAGGGTTTATGAATGTTACTCGAAGGAAGTTTATCCAGATTACTGGTGCCTCTGCTGCCGGTCTTGCTGTAAGTGGTTTGGGATTCGATCTTACGCCGATCAAATCCCATGCGCAAATGCTCAAGACCAAGTATGCCAAGGAGACCACCACAATCTGCTGTTATTGTGGGGTAGGTTGCGGGGCTATTGTGCATACCAGCAAGAAAGGTGACGGTCGTGTCATCAACATCGAAGGTGATCCGGATCATGTAATCAACAGAGGCTCTCTTTGTTCAAAAGGCGCTTCCCTGTCACAGTTGACAGAGAATGACAACCGTCTTCTTGAACCGATGTATAGAGCCCCCTATTCCAAAACATGGAAAAAGGTTTCATGGGACTGGGCGCTGACGGAAATCGCCAAAAGAGTTAAAAAGACAAGGGATGCATCATTTGAGCACAAAAATGCCAAAGGACAGGTGGTAAATCGGACGACAGACATTGTTTCGGTCGGAAGCGCGGCCATGGACAATGAAGAGTGCTGGATTTATCAGGCAATGCTGCGTGCTTTAGGGCTTGTATATGTTGAACATCAGGCCCGTATCTGACATAGCGCAACTGTTGCGGCTCTGGCAGAGTCGTTCGGACGTGGCGCAATGACTAATCACTGGATCGATCTTAAGAACAGTGACTGCATACTGATTATGGGAAGTAATGCTGCTGAAAATCATCCCATATCACTTAAGTATGTTCAGATGGCACAAGCAAAGGGGGCCAAGATGATTAATGTTGACCCCAGGTTTACAAGAACATCTTCAAAGGCGGATTTTTATACCGCTCTTCGTTCAGGCACCGATATCGCCTTTTTAGGTGGTATGATCAAGTACATATTAGACAACAAGCTCTATAGTAAAGAGTATGTAGCAAACTATACCAATGCTGGGTTTATAGTCGGAAAGGCTTTTAAATTTAAAGACGGTCTGTTTTCAGGCTATAAGGCCAATGATATAGGGCCTGCACTTGGAAGCTATGACAAGAGTAAGTGGTCTTTTGATATGGATTCAAAGGGCGTCCCGAAAATGGATCGTTCTTTAAAGAACAGCCGCTGCGTTCTCCAGCTTTTGAAGAAACATTACAGCAGGTATAATACCAAGCTGGTTTCTTCGATTACAGGAACTCCGAAAGCTGATCTTGTAGAGGTTTACAAGACTTATGCCGCTACCGGCGCAAGGGGAAAAGCCGGCACGATTATGTATGCCATGGGTTGGACACAGCATACTGTTGGATGCCAGAATATCCGGACAATGGCAATGATACAGCTTCTTCTTGGCAACATGGGCGTTGCCGGTGGCGGTGTTAATGCACTGCGAGGCGAGTCAAATGTTCAGGGTTCCACCGATCATTGTCTGCTGTGGCACATCTGGCCTGGATATCTTAAGACTCCAAGGGCTTCAAATGTGTCTCTTGCCGCCTATAACAAAAAGTGGACTCCAAAAAGCAATGATCCGCTTTCTGCAAACTGGTGGCAAAATTATCCCAAGTATTCTGTCAGCCTCTTAAAATCGTTCTTTGGCGAAAAGGCCACTAAAGCGAACGATTTCGGGTATGACTGGCTGCCAAAGGTGGACGATGGGACCGATTATTCCTGGTTGACCCTCTTTGATGAAATGTACAAGGGTACTGTTAATGGTTTCTTTGCCTGGGGTATGAATCCGGCCTGTAGTGGCGCGAATTCAAACAAGACACGCAAGGCCATGGCAAATCTTGACTGGATGGTCAATGTCAATATTTTTGATAATGAAACAGGCTCATTCTGGAAGGGCCCGGGCATGAATGCTTCCACTATAAAGACCGAAGTCTTTATGCTTCCGGCATGTGTGTCGGTTGAAAAAGATGGCAGCATTACCAACAGCGGCAGATGGATGCAGTGGCGTTATCAGGGGCCAAAACCGCTTGGAAACAGCCTTTCTGACGGCGACATCATAATGGAGCTTGGTCTTAAAATCAAAGAGGTTTATGAAAAAGGCGGCGCTTTTACTGAGCCCATACTCAACCTCAAGTGGGATTATATGACGGACGGCCTGTATGATCCGCACAAGGTAGCCAAAGAGATAAACGGCTATTACCTTGAAGGCCCAAAGAAAGGGAAATTAGTAGAGTCTTTTGGTAAACTTAAAGCTGACGGTTCAACCTCATCTGCAAACTGGCTCTACTGCCACAGCTACACGGAAAAGGGAAACATGTCAGCCAGGCGCAGTAAAGTAGATGCGCCGAACAACATCGGTCTGTATCCGAACTTTGCATGGTGCTGGCCTGTAAACCGTAGAATTATTTACAACCGCGCTTCTGTAGATCTCAAGGGGCAACCATGGGACAAGAAAGACTGGGTTGTCAGGTTCGCAGGAGATGTCAAGGACGGCAAGTATGTCTCAAAGAAATGGATCGGTGACGTTCCTGACGGTGGATGGTATCCTCTTGAGAATCCTGATGGAACAAAGAGAAAGGATGCCAAGTATGCCTTTATCATGAGAAAGCATGGGCATGCGCAAATATTTGGTCCTGGCCGCGCTGATGGTCCGTTCCCGGAACATTATGAGCCGCTGGAAAGTCCTATTGAAAAGAACCTGATGAGCAAACAACGCATGAGTCCTGTAGCACCTGTTTACACGACAGATGCAGATGCGTATGCAACAAACGATCCGAAGTTTCCGTTTGTGTGCTCAACGTATCGTGTGTCAGAACACTGGCAGTCAGGTCTTATGACGCGTCCACAGCCATGGCTGCTCGAACTTCAGCCACAGGTCTTTGTTGAAATGAGCGAGGAGCTTGCCAAACTTAAAGGCATTAACAACGGAGAGCGGGTCGATGTCTCCTCTGCTCGTGGCGCCCTTGAATGTACGGCTATTGTAACAAAGCGTTTCAAACCGTTTAAAATAGCAGGAAAAACTGTACATCAGGTCGGTGTTCCGTGGAATTTTGGATGGAGATGGCCTAAAAGCGGCACAGAGGAAAGCGCAAATCTGCTTACTCCGCCAACCGGCGATCCTAACACCAGGATACCCGAATCCAAGGCCTTTATGGTCAACGTAACCAAGAAATAAAAGGAGGTGATCATAGATGAGTAAATCTTTTTTAGTAGATACGACTCTTTGCACGGCCTGTAGAGGATGTCAGGTAGCCTGTAAGCAATGGCATGATCTCCCCGCAGAGAAGACCATAAACCGGGGAACTTATGAGAATCCGGCTGATCTTTCATTTGACACGTATAAACTTGTCAGAATGCGTGAGCAGGTTGTTGGGGGGAAGTTAAACTGGCTCTTCTTTCCTGAACAGTGCCGGCATTGTATCGAGGCCCCGTGTCTTGAGACGGCAGGCGATCCGGGAGCCATTTATAAAGACGATAAAACTGGAGCGATTATCTTTACTGCAAATACAAAGCGTCTGAATGCAGCGGAGATCATCGAGTCATGCCCGTATAATATACCCCGCAAGGGCCCTGATGGCACACTTGCCAAGTGTGACATGTGTATAGACCGGGTTGAAAACGGACTGCCTCCGGCATGTGTGCTAACATGCCCGACAGGAGCAATGAATTTCGGAAATCGTGATGAAATGCTTGCCCTTGCCGGAAAACAGCTCGCAGTTGCTAAAAAGAAATTTCCGAAGGCCATGCTCATAGATGCCGATAATGTAAATGTTATTTATCTCGTTGGTTATGAGCCGAAACTGTACTGCAAGAATGCTATGGCCTCAAATGCTGTTTTTGACATTACAAGGCAGATGGCATTAAAGCGGATGATTCGCCCGTTGACGAATATTACTTCGCGTCTGCTTTAATTAAAGCTAAGTGAACAATTAAAAAAGGGGGAGGGGATTTTTGTCTTCTCCCCTTTTATTTTGCAAACAGATATGATAGGAGTATATAGTTACTTTGAATTTTGTCATTTCGAAGAGCATAAGCGACGAGAAATCTTAATGATTCAAACCTGTTGAGATTTCTCCCTGCGGTCGAAATGACAGACAAGCATGG
>JABMRH010000024.1 GCA_013202725.1 Desulfobacteraceae bacterium | reverse complement strand
TCTGATAAATTTTGAAGCTGAGCTAATTTGCGATGGTATTTCAAGAGAGTAGTCAATGGGCTATAGTTTTAAAATCTTTGCGCCTTTGCGCCTTTGCGTGAGGTGGATGTTTTTATTTAAAAAAATAAATTTCTTTGTGTTTTTTTGGATTCTGCGGTAAATAAAAAAAGTTATGAAAATCAGACCACTTTATAAAAACTTCCTTGTTGTTCTGGCGATAGATATTCTTCTCTTGACAGGCTCTTTGTATGCCGCCTACCTTGTGCGATTTGATTTTGTTATTGACGATAAGACATTACAGACATTCAAGAGGATATTGCCTTTTATATTGATAACCAAATTGGCCTGTTTTTATTTCTTCGACCTGCATCGCGGCATGTGGCGCTATACAAGCATTGCCGATATGTTAAATATCATAAAGGCATCAACTATAGCCTCTCTCCTTATTATTAGTATTATTCTTTTTAAAACCAGGTTCGAAGGCTTTGCCCGTTCGGTTTTTGTTATTGACTGGTGTTTCACGATTCTTTTTATTTCCGCATTCAGACTGAACGTCCGCTTGTATTTTGAGTATTTCGGCGATGATAAGTTCTGGAAAGTTGTAAAACAGATTCTTTCGAGCCCCTTTATAAAAAAAGTATCGAGCAGAAAGAGGTTGCTTATTATCGGCGCCGGCGACTGCGCGGAAAAAATATTCAGAGAATTAAGGGATAATGCACGGCTTAAGTATAATGTGGTTGGATTCCTTGACGATAATCCGGTAAAGATTGGGAAAAAGATCCACGGTATTCCAGTGCTTGGCTGCATAAAAGATATCAAGGCGGTTGGAAAGCGGGCAAGGGTTGATGAAACCCTTATAGCAATTTCGTCAGCCAGCTCAAAGCAAATGCGAACCATTGTGGCCCATTGCAAGGAAAGCGGCATTGCATTTAAGACCGTACCCGGCATGGGAGAGCTTATTGACGGCAGGGTGACAATAAACGCGATTCGAAAGGTGGCTTACAGGGACCTGCTGGGACGGGAAGCAATCGTGCTGGACGAGGAACAGATAGGCGCTCACATTAGGGAGCAACACGTCATGGTAACCGGCGCGGGCGGTTCTATCGGCTCTGAACTCTGCAGGCAGATATGCCGGTTTCGGCCAAAACTGGTTATGCTTTATGAGATAGCCGAAAGCCCATTATATGAAATTGAACTGGAGCTTAAACAAAGTTTCAGCAGTGTAATAGTTGTGCCTTTACTGGCAGACATTCAGGATAAAGATGAGCTTGAAAAAGCGATTGAAGCTTACAAACCTCAGATAATTTTTCATGCCGCTGCATACAAACATGTGCCGATGCTTGAATTGCAACCCTGGAAGGCTGTGGAGAACAATATTGCCGGAAGCTCAAATCTGATCGATGCTGCAAAAAAGTTTAATGTTGAGCGGTTTGTTTTTGTGTCAACCGATAAAGCAGTGAGGCCGACAAATGTTATGGGAGCTTCCAAGCGGGTGGCTGAAATGCTGGTTCAGAGTCATAACGGACCGAGCACATCAGACACGCAATTTATTATTGTTCGCTTTGGCAATGTTGCTGGAAGTGTCGGCAGTGTGGTGCCCCTTTTCAAAAAGCAGATAGCAAAGGGAGGCCCTGTTACAGTTACTCATCCTGATGTTACCCGCTATTTTATGACTATTCCGGAAGCAAGCCAGCTTATTTTGCAGGCCGGCGCCATGGGCAATGGAGGAGAAATATTGCTTCTGGACATGGGCGTGCCGATTAAGATTGACGACATGGCAAGAGATCTGATCCGTCTTTCCGGATTTGAGCCTGATGAGGATATCAGGATTGATTATGTCGGTCTCAGGCCTGGAGAAAAACTTTATGAGGAATTGATTACCAAAGGAGAGGGCATTGTCCCGACAAAGCATGAAAAGATTATGGTTCTTAAGGGAGACGGGTGTGATCAGACGATTTTAAATAATAAAATAAAGGAATTGATCAAGTTTGCCAAAGATCAGGATGAGAAAGGCATAAAGACTAAATTGCAGGAGATTGTGCCGGAGTACGAGCCGCAGTTTTAAGGATTAGGGATTGAGGGCTGGCTCACGCAAAGGCGCAAAGGCGCTAAG
>JABMRH010000200.1 GCA_013202725.1 Desulfobacteraceae bacterium | reverse complement strand
GAAAGGGGGCGTTTTGCAAAGGTCTCAGAATGAAACTGTGGGGAAAACCAACCTGCTCCTTATCGGAAAAATCGTTGGCGTCCATGGTCTTAAGGGAACCGTCAAGGTCTATTCCTATGCCGAGTCTTTAGTTGCTTTTAAGCCGGGAGGTTTGATTCTCGCAAGAGATGGTAAAAACCGGGATAAAACCTATGTGATACAATGGGTTAAACCCCATAAGAAAACCATTCTTTTATCCCTTAAAGGGGTGGATGACTGCGATATGTCTGAAACCCTTGTCGGTTCCGATCTTTTCATTGAAAAAGCAAAGCTGCCGGAACCTGAAGACGAGTCATATTACTGGTTTGATATTATAGGGCTTTCTGTTTATACAATCGATGAAAAATTTATCGGCCGCATTGAATCGATAATTCCCACAGGAAGCAACGACGTCTATGTCGTCAAAAACAATGATGATGAAATACTTATTCCAGGTCTCGAATCTGTGGTTAAAGAAATCGATCTTAAACAGAAAATCATGCGGGTTGACCTGCCTGAAGGTTTGTGAAGAGCTCTTTGAAAAATGATTAATTTTATTGCTCTTACTATTTTCCCGGAAATGTTTAATTCGTTTTGGAGTTATGGGATTATTAGAAGGGGGATAGAACAAAAGAAGATTTCTGCTTCAACCATAAATGTTAGGGATTTTGCAGAAGGCAAACACCGGGTTACTGATGACAGGCCTTATGGCGGCGGCTGTGGAATGGTCATGAAGCCCGAACCTCTGGCAGGAGCTATCCGGGCTGCCAGAAAGAAAGCTCCATCGGCAAAAACCATACTGTTGACTCCTCAGGGGCGTGTTTTTAATCAAAATGTTGCCCGTGAACTTGCATCGTTTGAAGGGCTTATCCTTGTGTGCGGCCGCTACGAGGGGATTGATGAACGCATTTCTCACGATTTCATAGATTATGAAATTTCAATCGGTGATTATGTGCTCACGGGCGGAGAGCCGGCGGCCATGGTTGTCATTGATGCGACGGCAAGATTAATTCCGGGCATTCTTGGCGGAAAAGATTCGGCGGAAAAGGATTCATTTTCAAACGGCCTCCTGGAATATGCGCAATATACTAGGCCGAGAACCTTTGAAGGGTATGAAGTTCCGGAAGTGCTGCTGTCGGGCAACCACATGGAGATCGAAAAATGGAGGCTCGAAGCATCTTTGATACGCACATTTCTGAAAAGAAAAGACCTTTTGGAGAAAAGGCCTGTAAGCAAAAATGAGGTTGAAATCCTGAAAAAATGGTGCCGAGATATTGAAAAAATCATACATGCCCAATCTTTACGTAGCCCTGACACATTATCCGGTAGTAAATAAGAATGGCAGCACAATAGCTTCTGCTGTGACAAACCTCGATCTGCATGATATATCAAGAGCGGCAAAAACATACGGTGTGCGATCATTATATGTTATAACTCCTCTGGCGGATCAGAAGGCGCTCGTTGAAAAGATAGTTTCACACTGGCTAAGCGGATACGGCTCAACATATAATCCCCAAAGGGGTGAAGCCCTTGAGCTGATCTGTATAAAAGACTCATTGGATGATGTCATAGACCATATTTGCAGCAATGGTGAAGGGGCGCCAAAAATCGTTGCTACTTGCGCCAGGGATAGTCATCGCAGCATAAATTTTGGAAAGTTTCGTGAAATGCTTAAAAGCGGTAAGCCCTATCTGTTGGTTTTTGGCACAGCATGGGGGCTGTCGGAAGATTTTATTGCCGGTGCCGACTACATACTTGAACCGATTAAGGGTAATACCGGCTACAATCACCTGTCGGTTCGGTCTGCGGCAGCCATTATACTTGATAGACTTATGGGAAATTAAAAAGTTCAGCCACTAAGGCACAAAAAGGGGATATGATTGATAAATTGAGGGATTGCGAATTGAGGAATTGAGGGATTAAAATCAGTAGTCCGCCGCAGGCGGATCAATTCCTCAATTCGCAATTCCTAAATTATGAATTTTTAAGAAAATTATATTATAATCTTGGTGTCTTAGTGCCTTTGTGGCTAAACTATTACGAAAATTACAATTGAGGATATTATTATGCAAACAATAGAACAGATAGAAAGAGAAATGATGCGGCTTGATTTGCCTGCTTTTGCTCCAGGAGATACTGTTAAGGTATATGTCAAGATAAAGGAGGGCGAAAAAGAGCGCATTCAGGCTTTTCAGGGAGTTGTAATAAGCAAACGCAAAGGCAGAAGTAACGCTACATTTACAGTACGCAAGGTTTCGTACGGTATAGGTGTTGAGCGTATCTTCCCTCTCCATTCACCGCTCATCGATAAAATCGAGGTTGTTTCCAAAGGCCGTGTGCGGCGTGCAAAGATCTATTATCTGCGCAAACTGAGAGGGAAGGCTGCCAGAATAAAGGAACAGCGTTTCAACTAATAGCCTATATGAAAGAGACTCCATGAGACCGGACCCGTGGTCTTTTGAAAAAAAAAGTATTGAAAAGGGGTTTGCAACAGTTGCCGGCATTGATGAAGCCGGCCGCGGTCCCCTGGCAGGGCCTGTTGTTTCTGCGGCAGTTATACTGCCCACCTCTTTTCCGGTTTCCGATGTAAAAGATTCAAAAAAATTAACGCCGGGGAAAAGAGCCGATCTATATGAAAAGATTTATGAGCATGCAATATCCATAGGTATAGGGATAGTCGACTCGATAGAAATTGACCGTATCAATATCCTGCAGGCATCACTCCTTTCTATGGCAATATCGGTTGAAAATCTTAAACCCCAACCGGATTATCTTCTTATCGACGGCAAATTCCGAATATCTTCAAACCTGCCACAGGAGCCGGTTATCAGGGGTGATTCTCTGAGCATCTCCATTGCCGCTGCCTCAATTGTCGCCAAGGTAACCCGTGACAGGCTGATGGAAATATATCATCTGTATTATCCGCATTTTGGTTTTTCACAACACAAAGGATATCCAACCAAAGCTCATAAAGAGGCCATCAGAGAATTCGGCCCCTGCCCCATACACAGGCGCAGTTTTAAGGGGGTTTTGAGCTGATTCCTGGCCCCTCCCTAATTGAGCTTTGGCTCAATTAGGGAGCAATATCAATATACTAAGCCAATAACTAATTTACAACTGGATGCCCCGCAGGTTCCGAGTCTTTCTTAGCATTTTAGAAATAATACTTAAAACCTATGCCTGCGACGAAT
Organism: Desulfobacteraceae bacterium; assembly: GCA_013202725.1. Taxonomy (GTDB): domain Bacteria; phylum Desulfobacterota; class Desulfobacteria; order Desulfobacterales; family ETH-SRB1; genus Desulfaltia. Next base: position 666 of record JABMRH010000200.1, on the reverse strand, counting down.
GCGTCCATAGAAATTTCTTGTGTTTGGTCCTCTGGGTCTGGGAAATCAACATCGTTCCAAACGTATTTTAAGTCCAGGTTGACGGCGTAATTTTCCGCAAAAAAGAATTCAACGCCTGCATTTACATGGAATCCAAAACTGTCATCAACTGTAACTTTGTCGGCAGCGGCTGTTGGATCATAGTCATTGAAATAGTACCCCACACCAGCGCCCACGTGAGGGCTTACAATATTATTGACGGGAATATGGAGACGTCCTGTCAAAAGAACCGGAATCTGAGTAAATTCACCTTCAATCTCGTTCGTAGCAACACCACGAAAAGTGCCACTTACCCACAGATCTGTTTTGGCGTAATCAACACTCAATTCAGTAGAAAAATATTTATGGAAAAAATAGGTGACATTTAACCCGTACATGGCAAATTCATCGAAATCTATGTTAACTCTTTCGTCATGCTCGTTAATAAAATCATCCCCGGAATAATTCACGTAGGAAACCCTTGCTCCAATACCAAGCTTCCCTGCCTCCTGGGCAAAACCTGTTTGCCCGAAAACTAACAAAAGAACCGCCACATAAAGCGCAACAACAACTTTTCTCTTCATTTTTCTTCCCCCTTTCTTTTTTAAGAAAAATTTTTGGCTACTAAATGAATCTCTACCTGCGATG
>JABMRH010000199.1 GCA_013202725.1 Desulfobacteraceae bacterium | reverse complement strand
CGGTTGTTGTGAACGAAAGTGCGGCAATATCCAGCCGCTTGCGCCATCTTGGGGAAAGGATAAAGAAAAGATTGCCTGCATACAGAAATCTTTAAAGGCCATACAGGATAAAATCCGCCTTCTGTCGCAAAGGGCAAATGAGCTGAATATGGAATACCTGAGAAGATCGGTGGCCGGTGCTGTTCAGGTCATCAAGGATCCTGAAACCTTCGAAACGAGATCGGGGAACCCGAAAAAAACATCACTTCTTGCCGCAGTCGTCGGGCTTTTCTTTTCAATCTTCCTCGCCTTTTTTGTCGAGTATATAAGGAATGCCTCGAAAAGCAGCCCAGGGAACAAATAGGGACAAGGCCATTTGGGGGCTATTGTTGTAGTATCGCCAGAGAATAACTACCAGAATTTTCCAGGTAGTTTTGGAATCCGAATAGGAAACTTCGATGGCTTTTTCTCTTCTTTCTCCACCGGCTTTTCTTCTGCTTTTTCTTGACCTGCCCTTTAATGGGTGCCTCCTGATGCTCCTAAAGTCAACCGGTCAGCCGATAAAGAGTAGCTACCCTGTGCCTCTCCAATGTTCTCCTTCGAACGAGTTGTTTATTTACCAATGGACATCCCAGAGAGTTTACCTCTTGTAACTTGAAATGCGTTTACCATGAAAATCATGCATATTCTACTTTACGCATGAGTAAAATCAGGTTATGTTTTACAAAGCGTTTTCGAGACAACTATCAATTGAGTTTTTCGCTCAATTCAGGTATTAACTTTTAAAAAATATTGTGCCATTGGTTCTGCGGCAGTATTAATCATCTGGTGCCCCCATTGTTTTCCCTTAAATTCTGCTGAGATTAAGATGTATTTATGGAATCCTGAAAGAGAACGAAGCGGTTTAGAAAATGCTCTGAGGAGCGAAAATCTGGATTTTAGCGCTGCATTTATGGTTGTTCAGGATCTGCATCAGCTTGTCCGGGCGCGTCCGGAAATTATCCGGCCGGAAACGATCTCGGCGCTGAAAGATGTTCTCGAGGATTCAAAGCACACTTCTCAGACACAATCATTCTTCCTCTATAAAGAGGCTGCCGATTCTTTGGCTTCTATTATAGTACAATCTGTTGACACAGCTCAATCCATGCAAAGCGCCTCTGTTTTAAAGCATGTAGTAAATACAGCGGCAGGCATGCAGCAGAGAGCCGCTACCGAAGCAATGGGATCACTTCCTCTTCAAATTCGCGGTCCCAGGGTACCTGAGGAGAGTTCTGAGAAGATACCCCGAGCAAGGTGGAATGACATATTAAGGCTTAACAATATTACCGCCTGTAATAGCCCGGTAATTCGTGGCAGGAGTCTGGTCGCATCAATCAATAACGGCCCCAAAATACTTGTTGTAAAATTAGCTGTCACCGAAAGTGCGCTGGAATTGATAAAAAAAGAGGCGGAATGGATGCATTATCTGTCTTCTTACGGCCATTCTTTTCCGGTTAGATTTAAGATTCCCCAGCCTGTTCAGATTAACGGAAGCTATCTGTTCCGGCTTAAAAATCTGCCTGTCAGGCCCCCGGAGGGATCGGATATTAATCCAAAATACAATTATGCCATAGCTTATATAGCGCATAAGGATTATTTCACCTATCCGAACGACCATAGAAAGGCAAGACAACTGACTAAGGATAAATTCAGAGAAGTAATATTAAGAAATTCCTGGCTGTTTGGGAAATTAACCTCTCTGGGTATTGTTCATTCGGCCCCTATTCCTCTTTTCCATAATCGTGTGCAGCGCAACAGAAGAGCGGATCACGGTATCTATGAATGGCACCATGGCGGCAGGCTTGACAGGTGGCTGTATTCATGCCGCTATCCTAATTTCGGCATAACCGGCGTAAGGGATTTTGAACATCTTATCTCACATCAGGGATCAAGCCTGGAGCTTTACAGGCACATCGGCAGACAGATATTGAGCCTGGCGCTGGTAACCGGCAGCTATTTCCGTAATTTTAAGGCTGACAAGGTTGGGTTCGACGAACATGGAAAGCCTCTGGATGTTCGATATCTCTTTGATAAATCCTTTTTAAAGGAACTTCTCCAAGGCATTTTTCAGGAGTATTATAATGGATTTGTGGAAGAAAAATTTTGCGGCGATATTCCTTTTGACATTGAACAGCTCAGCGCCCGTATGATTGAAGAGATGGGCGTGGATCGTCATATGGAAGAGATGCTGAGAGTAGTGGATCAGATGGAAATGACGGAAAATGAGTTCAAAGATTTTTTAGCGCAAAGAGGTTGCTCTGAAGAGGAGATAGAAGGTTATAAAAAAGATATTAATGATATCACAATCCAGACTGGCCCGCATCTCGGCGGGTTTAATCAGAGGATATCTGTGCCGGAACTCATTCAATGCATAGGGGCTGTGTCAGCCTATTGTATAGGGGGCGGATATCTGGCGAAAAAGGTTTTACACGGGTAAAATAAGGATGCCGGCTGTCTTTGTTTTCCGGGCTTTTCATTTGACGGGATTGGGTTGAGAGAGCTGCACCTGGTTTAGCCTGAAATAAACCCCCTTTTTTTTCATTAATTCATCATGTGAGCCTGTCTCGATTATCTTTCCTTTGTGGAGCACAATTAGCCTGTCCGCATGCCGGGCCGTTGAAAGACGATGG
>JABMRH010000198.1 GCA_013202725.1 Desulfobacteraceae bacterium | reverse complement strand
TTTATCAATTTGATTACAAATGCTGTTTCAGCTATGCAGGGAGGAGGAACTCTGACCATTTGCACCGGGCTCGATACCTCCGGTGATAGAATCGAAATAGTTTTCAAGGATACAGGACACGGTATTAAAAAAGAATACAGAGACAGGATATTTGATCCCTTTTTCACTACAAGAGAAGTTGGAGACATGACAGGGTTGGGACTTTTAGCCAGTTATAGTATAGTATCCAAGTATGATGGGAACATAAGCTTTGAGACTGTTACTGAAGAAGAAGACAAGGATAGAAAAGGCACAACTTTTACTGTTGTTTTGCCTGTTGTTTCATCTGAAAATTGACAAACTATTTTTAAGGATAAGGTGTTTAAAATAAAAGGATATTATAAAGAAAAATACTTTAATACAAGAAGAGCAATAGTCGTTGTAGGCTCTTTTATCATCTTGCTTCTTATAGGAGCCGTATATGTTGGACTGACCAGTTCCAGGCAGATGAAAGAGATTATCTGTGAGGATTTTAATCAGCAGCAGTTGGTATTAGCCAGGTATGCCGCCAGCAGCATGGAACATAGCCTTGATTATATTCAGCGTGAGCTTTCACTTTTAAACCTTTCTCCTTCAATTCAATATCTTGAAAAGGTTTCCTGGGCAAGGCGGATGAATATAACATTATCCGGTGTTAAGGAAGAAGGGGTGTTTGAAATAAGGTTTATAGACCGGAGTGGAAAGACAGCGCATATTGTCGATAATAGAGGGGCGTCACTTGTTATCCGGGGTGATTTTTCAAATGCGGATTATTTTAAATGGGCTCTTAATAAGGAAAATAAAGATAGGATTTATTGCTGTGAAATCAAGGGATCGAGTCCGCAGTATCCTGATAAACTTATCATGCTTTTGGCTACACCTACTTATGAGGAATCAGTTGACGAAGCGCATCCTGTACCCACGGGGCGTCTGTCCGGGGTGCTTACATTTGCTGTTGACATAACATATTTGGTCAGACAAGCTACTCAAGAAATAATAATGGGTAAAACCGGATATGCATGGGTTATAGATAAAAGAGGTCTCTTCCTCTATCATCCCCAAAAAGCCTTTATCGGAGAGGATGCCTTTAAAATCCGTGAGATGAAAAAGCCCAAAATATCTTTTGCCAAAATTAACATGATTCAAAAGGAAAGAATGCTTAAAGGCAAAGAAGGTACGGGCAATTATATTTCAGGATGGCACCTGGGTATAGAAGCTGAGATGGAAAAGTTGATTGCATATTCACCTGTTTACCATCAAGGTGACTGGTCCTGGTCTGTGGCCGTTGCATCACCAATGAGCGAGGTGGAGGGCATTATTCATTCGGTATATGTTCGCCAGTTTTATATTCAGGGCACTATAATCTTAGTCATTATTCTGGGTTGCATGTATGTGATTGGCTTTGAGAGGCGTTGGACCAATGCCTTGGAAGAAGAGGTAAAGGAGAAAACAAAAAATCTGGCGGAGTTTTTAGAAGAGCTGAAAAAATCGGAGGAGAAATACAAAACCCTTGTTGAAAGTGCGCAGGACCTGATATTTACAATTGATAAAAACGGGAAGTTTCTTTCACTGAATAGATGCTCGGCAAATTTTTTTAAGGACAGCCCGGATAATTTAACAGGAAAAAATATCTACGATCTTTTTGACGAAGAAAGTGCAAAATTACAGATGGGTTTTGTTGAACAGGTATTTAAAACCGGAAATAATATTAATGTAAAATATCCTGTTAAAGCCGGCAACCGCGATTATTGGTTTACCAGCAACTTCGTTCCCCTTAAAGATGAATCCGGTAAAGTTTATGCCTCTCTGGGAATTTCAAGGGATATTACAGAACGTAGGAAACTGGAGGAAGAACAGATATATAATACAGAAAAATTGGCTTCACTTGGGAAACTGACTGCTGGCGTTGTCCATGAACTCAATCAGCCGATAGCGGTGATTTTAGGTTTTACAGATATTCTTTTAGAAAAAATAGAATCCAGCACCAAAAATCATGAGATTCTCGAAACAATAGAAAGGCAGGCTCAAAATTGCAAAAAAATTATCGAGAGCATTCTAGACTTTGCCAGATATCCGGATAAAACCGAATATTCATCAAATATAAACGAAAGCCTTGAAAGAGTGCTTTCTGTGGTTGAGAATATTTTGGTTACAGAAAAGATAACTTTAGAAAAGAATATCGCTAAAGATCTGCCTAAAGTTAGAGGAGATTCAGGCCATCTGCAGCAGGTCTTCATGAATTTAATCACCAATGCTGTTGCTGTTATGCAAGGTGGAGGGGCTTTGACTGTTTCTACCAGATTGAATTCTTCGGGCAGTAAGGTAAAAGTTGTTTTTAAAGATACAGGCCACGGTATTAAAAGAGAATACAGGGACAAGATATTCGATGCCTTTTTTACAACAAAAAAGAGGGGGAAGGGTACTGGCCTGGGACTTTCGGTCAGTTATGGTATTGTGTCTAAGTATGGTGGAGACATAAAATTTGAAACAGTGGCTGAAGAAGAGGATAGGGAGAAAATGGGTACGACTTTTATTGTAGCATTACCAGTTGTTCCCTCGGGGGAATAGAACCTCTAAACCCAATCTACTAATTCAAGCATTTTTTTAAAAAAGGAGGTATGATGGTTGCAAGGATTTTAGTTGTGGATGATGAGCTGGACATGCTTGCTCTTCTCGCCATGATTATTTCAGAAAAGACAGAACACAAGGTAACTACCACCAATAATCCTTTGGAGGTAGTTCAATTTGTGAAAAAAAGAGAATGTGATCTAATTATAAGTGATCTAAAAATGCCAGGCATG
>JABMRH010000197.1 GCA_013202725.1 Desulfobacteraceae bacterium | reverse complement strand
TCAAGATCAGGATTTAGATGCGATACATTTTTAGTTGCATTAAGAGCCTTTTTTGCAACATTTTCACCGTGCTGTATAAGAATTTCATACAGCCTGGAACCGCATTCGTAATATTCACCTATGATATCAAGACAATTCATGAATCCTTAATATTTTATGAAAGAAGCACTCCCTCTATAAAAGGATCAATCGCTCCGTCTAACACATTGTTTACGTTGCCCACCTCAAGATTTATCCGGTGATCCTTAACCATCTGATATGGTTGCAGAACATATGATCTGATCTGGCTTCCCCAGGCTATTTCATCTTTGCTTTCATGCAGTTTCTGCATTTTTTCGTCCTGTTTCAGCTTTTCAAGCTGATAAAGCCTGGCTTTTAACACCTTCATGGCCATCTCTTTATTCCTGTACTGGGATTTTTCCTGCTGGCATTGGGCAACAATCCCGCTTGGAAGGTGTGTAATACGGACGGCGCTGCTTGTTTTATTGACATGTTGTCCTCCGGCGCCGCTTGCCCTGAAAACATCTATACGCAGATCCTTATCGTCAATATCGATTTTGATTTCTTTGTCAAGCTCCGGATAGACAAATACAGAAGCAAAGGAGGTGTGCCGTTTTCCGCTCGCATTAAACGGTGAAATTCTCACGAGGCGGTGCACCCCGTTTTCTGTTTTTAAGTAGCCGTACGCATATTCTCCGTTTGCTGTGAAGGTAACACTTTTAATGCCTGCTTCATCACCGGGTTGATAATCGATTATACTGATTTTAAAGCCTTTCCGTTCAACCCATCTCGTATACATTCTAAAGAGCATCTCAACCCAGTCCTGGGCATCAGTTCCGCCGGCTCCGGCATTAATGGAAACAATGGCGTTGTTCCGGTCGTCTGCGGCGCTCAAGGTCAGGTCAATCGAAAATTTTTTTATTCTTTCCCCAATGTCATGAACCTGCTGGATTGCTTCTTCAATTGTATCGGCATCTGATTCCTCCCTGGCAAGATCAAACAGGATTTTACTCTCTTCCAGGTCATTGTAGAGCCTTTTCCATTTTTCGATTTTATTGGTAATAGCTGTTCGTTCTTTTAAAACAAGCCTGATCTCTTCTGGATTGTCCCAAAAATCTTTTTTTGCAACCAGGAGCTCAATTTCCTTTAGCCTTTTTTCTTTGCCGGCAATGTCAAAGATAACCTCGCAATTGTTCTAATTTCACGAAAAGTTCCTTTATTGTTTGCTCAAGTTCTATCGACATATTATTTCCTCCATAACGATTAGGGTTCAAGGTTCAGGGTTAGTCACTTTCTAACCGTGAACCCTTATGATCTATTATAAACATATTTTAACACAAAGCAAATAGCTGTTACAACCATACAGCCTATGGCAAACAGATCTCCGAAACAGGTATAAAAGGATCTCATCTGTATTAAAGGCACAGGACGTGTAGCTACCGCTTCTTTAAAAAGATCTGTTTTTTCAATGATCCTGCCAACAGGATCGATAAAGCCGCTTATTCCTGTATTGGCCGACCTGACAAGGGCTCGCCTGTTTTCTACAGCTCTAAATATTGCCATGGAAAAATGCTGATAAGGAGCGCTGGTTGTGCCAAACCACGCATCATTGGTAATATTTACGAGTAATGATGCATTGTTTTTTGCCATAGCTCTGGAAAGGTCCGGAAAAATAATCTCATAACAGATCTGCAAACCTAAACTATAGTCACCCCACTTAATGGTTTTGCCTTTAATACCCGGCTTGAAATCACCAACTCCTTCCACCATTTTGCCAATAAATGGCAACCATTTATTAAAAGGGATGTATTCTCCAAATGGAACAAGATGCACCTTGTCATATTTGCCGTATACCTTTCCATCTGAACTGATCAGGTAAGCTGTATTGTAATGTTCAACAACCCCTTTTTTACGAACAAAGGAAGGGCTACCTATCAAGAAGTCCAAGCCTGTATCCTTAATTCCATTTTGAACCATATTTGACAGCCCGATATTATAAAGAAAATAAAAAGGGGTGGCGGTTTCCGGCCAAACAACAAGGTCGGGATTATCTTTTTTTGCTAAAAGAGAAAGGTCAATATATTTTTTTATAGTTAAGCGTTGAAATTCAGGATCCCATTTTACTGCCTGATCAATATTCCCCTGAACAACTGCTGCTTTAATTGATGGAGAAGAGCAGACAAGTCTGTCAATTGAATCTATTCGCCATTTTCCATAAGACAATACAAGGACAATAATCAGCGCAAAAACAGATATCGATCCAGCAGCAACCCTTTTTGTTACAGTTTCCCTTTTCCAGTCTTTTTTGATTAAATAAAGAAGGGTTAAATAAATTGTTGTATTTGATAAGGCAATTAAAAATGATACGCCGTAAACGCCAAATATATCTGAAATCTGTATAAGGAGTAAATTATTATATTGAGAATAACCGATAAGTTCCCATGGAAAACCAAGAAAAAAAAGGCTGCGCATATATTCAAACGCAACCCATAAAACAGGAACCGCAAATATGCAAATAGCGGGCTTTGCGCATAAGTTTAACAGGGTTGCTGAAAATGCCGCAGGGTAAAGGGCAAGAAAGGCGGAAGCAAGAATGAGTATAAACACGCATAGCGCCATGGTAAGATGACCGTATGTATGCATTGTATATACAAGCCAGTATAACAATGTTAGATAATGAACAAGCCCTGCAATAAAACCAAGGATAAAACCTCTTTTGGGAGAAAGATTTCTTAAGGCAACCAGGAGCGGAACAAGGGCGAACCAGGCAAACAGGCTAATACCGATTTTGGGGAAAGAGCCGGTAAGGAGCAATCCGCTCAATATCGCCAAACATAATTTTAGTCTGTTAATTTTTTGAGTTTGCAATTTTCAACATCTTTCATGGTTGCATATGAGGCCTGATTTTTTAATACTCTATCATATTTTTACAACCCCATCAAACTTGAGTTGACATTTATTCCAACCGTTTATAGTATTATTTTTTTGAGCATTACTGCAGGATGAATTTAAGATGCATGATATCAAGGTTATTATCAGGACAACAGAGATGCAGGAATATTCCGAGCGTATGCGGAGTGTCGGCAAAACTATTGCCTTTGTGCCGACCATGGGGTTTCTGCATGAAGGACACCTGCCCCTGATAAAGGAGGGACGCAAGCTCGGGGATAATTTAGTTGTCAGCATTTTTGTAAATCCCTCCCAGTTTTCTCCTGAAGAAGATTTTGAATCATACCCAAGAAATTTTGACAACGATCTTAAGCTATTGCAAAAAGAGGGCGTAGATGTAATTTTTTATCCAGACAAAAATGATCTGTATCAGGATGGCTTTCAAACATATGTAGAGCTGGAAAACCTCCCAAAACACCTTTGCGGAATCTCCAGGCCAATATTTTTTCAAGGGGTTGCGACAGTTGTTACAAAACTGTTTAATATTGTAAAACCGCATATTGCCATATTCGGCCGGAAAGATTACCAGCAGCTTGTAATTATTCGCCGCATGGCGCGCGATCTGAATTTTGATATAAAAATTGTCGGATTTCCGACAGTAAGGGAGCCTGACGGTCTTGCAATGAGCTCAAGAAACACTTATCTTACTCCTGAGCAGAGAATTAATGCGCTCTCCCTTTATAAATCATTAAAGCAATCTAAAAAACTTGTCGAAAGCGGAATTAAGGATGCAAAAAGGATAATTGATGCGGCATATACTTTGATCAAATCACACCCGGAGACAGTGATAGATTATATTGCCATCTGCGATCCTGAAACCCTTGCTGATATGGAAACAATAGACAGGCCGGCATTGATGGCTCTTGCGGTAAATGTAGGCAAAACCCGCCTGATCGACAACATGATACTTAAGCCATAGTAACAGTTCAGTTACAAACAAAGGAGAAACTTATGAGCAAAGAACAATTCTTTTTTACATCTGAATCCGTCACAGAAGGGCATCCGGACAAGGTTGCCGACGCCATATCGGATTCCATCCTGGACGCCATTATTGAAAAAGATAAAAACTGCAGAGTTGCATGCGAAACTCTTGTTACAACCGGCCTGGCCTTTATTGCCGGAGAGATTACAACAGAATGTTATGTTGATATTCCTCAGGTTGTCAGGGATACAATACGTGAAATAGGATACCATTCATCACAGATGGGCTTTGACTGGCAGACCTGCTCGGTAATTACCAGCATCGACCATCAATCGCCCGACATTGCTCAGGGAGTAAACGTCGGTGAGGGTCTGTTCAAGGATCAAGGCGCAGGTGATCAGGGGCTTATGTTTGGCTTTGCCTCTGACGAGACTCCTGAATTGATGCCTATGCCTGTAATATATGCCCACAAATTATGCAAACGTCTTGCAAAAGTACGAAAGAACGGATCTCTTGATTTCCTGAGGCCTGACGGCAAGTCCCAGGTGACGATAGAGTATGAAAACGGCGAGCCGAAACGTGTTGATAATGTGGTAATCGCCGCTCAACATAAACCGGATGTTATATATGAAGATCTGAGAGAGGCTATTATAGAGGAGGTCATAAAGAAGGTTATACCAAAAGAGATGACCGATGGTGACACCCGTTATTTTATAAATACTACAGGAAAGTTTGTTATCGGGGGACCCATGGGAGACTGTGGTCTTACAGGTCGCAAAATAATTGTTGATACTTACGGCGGCCAGGGGAGTCACGGAGGTGGATGCTTTTCCGGCAAGGACCCTTCAAAGGTTGATCGCAGCGCTTCATATATGGCCAGGCACATTGCAAAAAATGTCGTTGCAGCCGGCTTAGCAAAAAAATGTGAGGTGCAGATAGCCTACGCAATAGGTGTGGCAGAGCCTGTCTCTGTTATGGTAGCTCTTATGGGAACCGGAGTTATACCAAAAAAGAGGGTTAAAGAGATAATTCTTGAGGTTTTTGATCTAAGGCCTGCCGCGATAATTGAATATCTTGATCTTTTGCGGCCTATCTATCGTAAGACTTCGGCTTATGGTCACTTTGGAAGAAATGAACCGGAATTCACATGGGAAAAAACCAATATGGCAGATATTATGAGAGAAAAAGCTGGGCTGTAAAAAGATTTATGATTGGCGATTGAAAAGACAGAGCAAAGCGATTCCATCAATCAACAATCAACAATCATCAATCCAAAAAGGAGAATAAAAAAATGTCTGTTTTAAAAGCAATTAATGATTCAAAAG
>JABMRH010000196.1 GCA_013202725.1 Desulfobacteraceae bacterium | reverse complement strand
TATCATGGCAAAGTGGTTCGATTGGATGATGCAGCCAGATTCATTACCATTAATAAGAATATTGAACTCCGGAACCTGGATCAAGTACTTCCATATAGATATGCAAAAGACATTATACTTAAAAATCCTCAAAATATCGTGCTTTATGAATGCCCTTGCAGGGCTCAAAAAAGTGATCCATGTAAACCAACAGATGTATGTTTGGTCGTTGGCGAGCCTTTTGCCGATCTGTGCCGTATGGTTCAGCCGTTTCGTTCCCGCAGAATAACTCCGGAAGAGGCGTTAAGGATTCTGAAAGAAGAGGATCAGAGGGGTCACGTCCATACGGCATGGTTTAAGAATGTTATGCTAAATCGTTTTTACGCGATTTGCAACTGTTGCAAGTGCTGCTGTTTGGGAATGAAATTCATGTTTGATTACAACATGAAAACAGTTCTTCCATCAGGATATCGCGCAGTTGTCGGAGAAGATTGTATCGGTTGTGGTGAATGTGCAAAATATTGTCAATTCGATGCAATAGAAATCATCTCAATTTCGGATAACGGCAAAGTAAAGAAGAAGTGTAATGTTATCCCTGAGAGATGTTTTGGTTGCGGAATATGCGAAAGTAAATGTAAAAAAGAAAACATCTCGCTGATATTGGATACTGAAAAGGGGATTCCGTTGAATATCGAAACTCTGTCACAATCAACTCAAAAAGTGGTCTAAATTTAAAACACCCTGAGGATTCAATATGAAATATTCACAGGCAAAACAGGGGCGTATTTTTGTTATACGTCTTGAAGACGGAGATATTGTTCATGAAGAGATTGAAAGGTTCGCGCGCAAGGAGTCCATTAAGGCTGCAGCGCTAATCATTATCGGAGGAGCTGACAAAGACAGCAAACTGGTGGTAGGGCCGGAGCAGGGACGCACGAAAACCATATTGCCAATGGAGCATATCCTTGACGATGTTCATGAGGTAGCAGGTACGGGAACCATTTTCCCTGACGATGAGGGTAATCCAGTACTTCATATGCACATGGCCTGTGGTAGAAAAACAGTTACAACAACCGGATGCATCCGCAATGGTGTTAAGGTGTGGCACATAATGGAAGCCATCCTTTTTGAATTAACGGAAACAACCGGTGTCAGAACGCTTGAATCCAAAACAGGATTCAAGCTGCTAAATCCATAAAAAAGGGAATAGACAACTGCCTATTCCCTGAGACCTTTAACATACTGAAAAACCTGTATATAAATATTAACGTTTTGAGAACTGAAAACGAGCCCTTGCACCCTTTTGACCGTATTTTTTTCTTTCTTTTACTCTGGAATCACGTTTGACAAAACCGGCCTTTTTCAGAACATGTCTAAGTTCAGGGTCGGATAACATTAGCGCCTTTGTAATACCGTGTCTGATTGCGCCGGCCTGTCCTGAAACACCTCCGCCTTTAACACGCACCTTTATATCAAACAACCCAATAGTATTGGTTAGAGCAAGCGGCTGAGTCATAATTGTTTTTAGAGATCCAATCTTGAAATAATCATCCACCGGACGATCATTAACGACAATTGCTCCCTTTCCGGGCATTAGCCAGGTTCTGGCAATAGCGTTCTTTCGCTTTCCTGTTGCATAATAAACATTTTCTTTATTCATATACTGTTTCCTGATAATAATTAAATTTAAACTCACCTTTCTGGTTGCAAAATGCTAAATAGCCTCTAATCGCTGAGATATATGAGGATGTTTATCGCCTGCATAAACTTTCAACTTTTTAAACAGCTTGCTCCCAAGCCTGTTTTTAGGCAACATCCCCTTGACAGCAAAACGGATAAGATCCTCAGGCCTCTTTTCCAATAGTTTCTTTGCGGTAATTGTCTTTAACCCTCCGATATAACCGCTATGCCGGTAATAGCACTTCTGGTCCAATTTCCTTCCGGTAAGGACAATTTTGTCAGCATTTATAACTACTACCCAGTCACCGGTATCTACATGAGGTGTAAATAACGGGTTGTGTTTACCCCTTAGACGTGAAGCTATCAAAGAAGCCAGCCTGCCGAGAACCTCTCCTTTTGCATCAACAATACACCATTTACCCTTGTTATCCGACTGATTTGCACTGTATGTATATTTTTTCACTCTACCTTTCCTCCAAAAAGAATTTTTATAAATTAAAATATTATATCATGTCAAGGATAAAAATCAGGCTATGCAGATAACACATAAAGAGACCTTTACAAAATCTCCCCTTTTGCCCAATTACTGCGTCAGGCTCAAATTTTAAGCCTCGAAATACTCAATG
>JABMRH010000195.1 GCA_013202725.1 Desulfobacteraceae bacterium | reverse complement strand
TGTCTTCATTTTCGGTGTTATCTACAAGATCTACACCTGGTTCTCCTGGAAGATCGGTTTTTCAGCCAAGAATATCAGCAGATCTGAAAGGTTGACTGCTGGTTTTAAGGGTATTATCAGAGTTATTTTCAGCGCAAAAATCCTTATCCTGATTAAGGTATTTATCCTTGATGTAGTGTTTCAAAAAAGGATTCTTAAAGAGGATTTTCTCCGCTGGGCCATGCATATGCTCATGTACACAGGTTTTGTGTTATTACTGCTCATGCATGGGCTTGATAAGCATATAACCAGCTCCCTGTTTAGCGAATATTACTCCACTTTAAATCCATTTTTCTTTCTGCGAAATTTTTTCGGCATGATGGTAATTGCGGGGCTGACAATAGCCATATACCGGCGCTTTATCCTGAAGGTCCCCCGCCTAAAGACAAACAGCATGGATTATTATGCTATAATCATTCTTGCCGTTATTATGATTTCCGGTTTTTTTCTTGAAGCAACAAAAATCACCTCTATCTCCGATTTTGAAAGGATGGTAAATGAGTTCTCGGATGTGGATGGAGAAAAGGATCTAAAAGCGCTTGAAAGTCTGTGGGTCCATGAATTTGGTGTTGTTTCCCCCAATCTTAAGGAGCCTTTTGAGAAAAAGCTGCTTGAACATGGCCGTGAAATCCACGAAACAAATTGCGCTGCCTGTCATTCTTCTCCAAAATGGGCCTTTACAGGATATGCTCTGGCCAATATTCTAAATCCAATAGCTTTAAGCCTGGACAGGGCAAAAGGCCCCAACATTCTGTGGTATATTCATATACTGGCCTGCTTTTTCGGGCTGGCCTACCTTCCTTTCAGCAAAATGTTTCATATCTTTGCCAGCCCTGTAAGTCTTCTTGCCAACTCTGTTATGGAAAAGGATAAATCAGACCCTGCAAACATTGCAACAAGACAGGTGATGGAGCTGGATGCATGCACGCATTGCGGAACCTGCAGCTTTGGATGCTCCGCTGCCGTAGCATTTGACGCTTTGCACAATGAAAATATTCTGCCGTCAGAAAAAATGGTCTCCCTAAAGAGCTTAATTGCCGGCAAAAAGCTGAGCCCTGAAGAGATAAAAGCCGTCCAGGAGGGGGTTTGCCTTTGCACAAATTGTGATCGATGTACCGTGGTTTGTCCTGTAGGGATCAATCTTAAGGAATTATGGCTTAACGTGCGGGAGGATTTAATCCAAAAAGGATATCCTGAACCACTGCTCCTTTCTCCATTTTCATTTGTCAGAGGCCTGAAACAATACGAGCTGCCGGCTGATGAGTATTATAAACCTGTTGAGGCCGCAAAACAGGCAGTGGCAGGAAAATTTGATTCGCTGATTAAGCAAAGCCCTCTAATTCTCCAGGGTGGAGGTATCGAAGAATATAATCAATTAGCCAAAGACAATACATTTTTATATTGTTTTAGCTGCCAGAACTGCACCAGCGTGTGCCCCGTGGTATGCAGCTTTGATAAACCTGAAGAGGCGCTGGGACTGCTGCCGCACCAAATTATGCGCTGTCTCGGCCTTGGCCTTATTGAAATGGCGTCAGGTGCAAGTATGATCTGGGACTGTCTAACATGTTATCAATGCCAGGAACACTGTCCACAGAATGTAAACATCACAGACCTGTTTTTTCAATTGAAAAATTTAGCCGTCAAGAATGTGGAGAAGGCATGATGATCAAATATGCATTATTTTTGGGCTGCAATATACCGGCAAGGGTAAACCAGTATGAAGATTCTTCCAGGGCGATTCTAAAGAATTTAGGCGTGGAGTTGATTGAAATCCGCGACTTTAGCTGCTGTGGTTATCCGCTAAGAAATATTGACCAGAAAGCATATATTCTGTCTTCGGCCCAGAACCTGGCATTGGCGGAAAAGGAAGGTCTCGACATACTGACTCTGTGCAAATGCTGTTTCGGAAGTCTGAAAAAGGTTGAATGTCTCCTCAAAGAAGATTCAAGGCTGCGGCAGGATGTAAACCACACACTCGCTGATAACGGTTTGAAATATGAGGGCAACATCACCGTAAAACATCTTCTCTCGGTACTTTATCATGATGTTGGTATTGATACCATAAAAAGCAGGTTGTTAAGGTCATATAAAGAGCTCAGGATTGCTGTCCATTACGGATGCCATGCCTTGCGTCCAAGCAGGATCACCCGGTTTGATGATCCAATTGCCCCCACGATATTTGATGAGCTGGTGGAAATAACCGGCGCCGTATCTGTTGACTGGCCCCAAAAACTGGAATGCTGCGGAGCGCCTTTAACAGGAATAAATGATGATATCTCGATTAATTTGACAAAAAAGAAGGTATCGGATGCTAAAAAATCGGGCGCCGACTATCTGTGCACAGCCTGTCCATTTTGTCATCTGCAATTTGATTTTCTTCAAAAGAGGATGGTCGAAAATAACGGAAACAGCGAACATCTTGCCCCTGTTCTTTATTCCCAGCTTCTTGGGCTGTGCATGGATATCGATCAGGAAACTCTTGGAATCGGCAAAATTAAATCATTTTTGACGGTTTTGTAAAAGAGGAACACGAGAATGCCGAAGGATAAAACAGGCTCGGTTATGGTGATAGGCGGCGGAGTTGCCGGAATGCAGGCAGCGCTGGATCTGGCCGATTCAGGTTACCTTGTCTATCTTGTGGAAAGATCCAGCTTGATCGGCGGGATGATGTCGCAACTGGATAAGACCTTTCCAACTAATGACTGCGCCATGTGTATTATGTCCCCTAAGCTGGTAGAAGTCGGCCGGCATATCAATATAGAGTTGCTAACCCTTTCTGAGGTAAACGGAATTTCCGGCGACGAGGGGAATTTTGAGGTCAGTGTAACACAACATCCACGTTATGTGGATACTGACAAGTGCATTGCGTGCGGCTTGTGTGCCGAGAAGTGTCCCAAAAAAGTGCTTAATGAGTATGATGGGGGACTGAGTAAGCGCAAGGCAATCTATGTGAAATATCCCCAGGCTGTTCCGTTAAAATACACCATTGATCCAAAAAATTGTATCTACTTTAAAAAGGGAAGATGCAGAATATGCGAAAAATTCTGCCCTAATGACGCTATTAATTTTAATGATAAGAAAAAGGAATTGACCCTGAAAGTAGGGGCTGTTGTTCTGGCCGTGGGAAGCAAGGTCTTTGATCCGGGAGTCCATGATACTTACGGCTACAGAAAATATCCCAACATTGTGACCAGCCTGGAATTCGAGAGGATTCTCTCTGCCTCAGGGCCATATGGCGGGCACCTGGTTCGGCCATCAGATAAAAAAGAGCCCGAAAAGATTGCCTGGCTTCAATGTATAGGGTCCAGAGATGAATGTCTCGGCGCCAAAGGATACTGCTCTGCTGTCTGCTGTACCTACGCCATTAAAGAGGCCATGCTGGCCAAAGAACACAGCAAAGAGCCGCTGGATACAGCCATTTTTTATATTGATATCCGCACGCATGGAAAAGACTTTGAGAGATATCTTAACCGCGCAAAGGATGAATCAGGAATCCGTTTTATCAAATCGAAAGTTACCGGCTTTCCACCGGTTAATGGAACAGAGAGGCATCTTATCCGCTATGTAGATGATGCGGGCAAGAGAGTTGAAGAAGAATTTGATATGGTGGTGCTCTCCGTGGGCCTGGGCATAACCAGGGAATGTGCGGATCTGGCTCAAAAATTGGGCATCGAACTTGATCGCTATAATTTTGCGGCCACCAGCAGCTTTGAACCTGTCCGGAGCTCCAGGCCTGGTATTTATGTTTGCGGCGCGTTTCAGGCTCCAAAGGATATTCCATCCTCGGTCATAGATGCCAGCGCTGCCGCAGGCGTGGTGGGGAGCAAATTAGCCGAATCTCGGTGGACCCTGACAAGCATAAAACATATCCCTGAGGAGATTGATATCCGTGGAGAACCTCCCAGAATCGGCGTTTTTGTCTGCCGTTGCGGCACAAATATTGCGGGCACTGTTGATATCCCTCCTCTGGTTGAGTTTGCGCAAAGCCTGCCCTGTGTTGTCTATGCAGAGGAAAACATGTTCAGTTGCTCCCAGGACACCCAGGATAAAATTACTCAGGTTATCAAAGAGCAGCGATTGAATCGGGTGGTTGTCGCGGCTTGTACCCCTATGACGCATGAACCACTTTTTCAGGAGACTTTAATCAACGCAGGCATTAATAAATATCTTTTCGAAATGGCCAATATCCGCAACCTGTGCTCCTGGGTACATAAGGATAATCCCGAACAAGCTACTGAAAAGGCCAAAGATCTCATTAGAATGGCCGTGTCAAAGGTGGCCCTCCTTGAACCCCTGACCGAACCTGTTATGCAGATTGATCAGAATGCCCTTGTTATTGGTGGAGGCGTCGCAGGTATGGTGGCGGCCAAGAACCTGGCGGAACAGAACTATGTAACATACTTGATTGAAAAGACCGATACCCTTGGCGGACAGGCAAGGCATCTCCACGAAACTTGGCGAGGCGAGGACATTCAACAATATTTATCCGGACTGATCAAAGCGATACAGTCCGACAAAAATATAGAGATATTCCTGAATTCCGAGATAGAACAAGTAAACGGTTTTGTAGGGGATTTCAAAACAACGATCCAGCACAATGGCGAAAGCAAAGTCCTGGAACACGGGGTAACGATCATTGCATCCGGCGCCTCGGCGCTTAAGCCGAACCAGTACCTTTACGGCGAAGATCCCCGTGTTGTAACCGGGTTGGAATTTCAGCAGCGACTGATTGACAACGATCCCTCGTTAGGACAGCTCAATACGGCTGTGTTTGTACAATGCGTTGGTTCGCGCATCCCGGAACGACCTTACTGCTCTAAGGTCTGCTGCACGCAGTCCATTAAAAGCGCCCTGAAGCTCAAAGAGATCAATCCAAAAATGAATGTCTTTGTTCTTTACAGGGATATGCGATCCTACGGGCTGCGAGAAGATCTTTACCGGAAAGCGCGTTCAAGCGGGATTAACTTTGTCCGCTACGATTTTGGCAAAGAGTTTACAGTAGCAGCCAAGCAGGGGGATTTACAGGTTGCTTTCAATGATTGCATGCTCAGGCGTCAGATGGAAATCCGACCCGACCTTTTGATTCTGGCCTCTGCTATTGTCCCGGAAAAAAAGAATCCATTGGCTCAGTTCTATAAAGTGCCGCAGAATGATGACGGTTTTTTTGTAGAAGCGCATGTCAAACTCCGGCCTGTTGATTTTGCAACAGACGGCGTGTTCGTGTGCGGGCTTGCCCATGCTCCGAAAACGATAGATGAATCCATAACACAGGCTCAGGCCGCGGCGGCAAGAGCTGTTACGCTTCTGTCGGCAATAAGCATCTCGGTGAGCGGCACAGTAGCTTATGTCAATCCAAACTACTGCAGCAGTTGCGGTGTTTGTGTATCTGTCTGCCCTTATTCTGCGCCAACCTTTAATGATAAGAGCGGCAAAGCGGAAATCCAGCCCACCCTGTGCAAAGGATGCGGTCTGTGCGCTGCATCCTGCAG
>JABMRH010000194.1 GCA_013202725.1 Desulfobacteraceae bacterium | reverse complement strand
TTGTAATACTATGGCTGGTCACGTGATCCTCCTGTTTGAGGTTCAAAAAACAGACCGAAATTAATCTAAAACAGTATATATTATGTAAATATCTAAGTCAATTTGTTATCTTTTCGATTTATCCCTTAGATTCCCGCCTTCGCGGGAATGACAAACGGGGCGGGAATGACAAACGGGGCTGGAATGACAAACGGGGTCAAACCGCGAACCTGAGTTTACCCCTTCCTTAATTTTCGGCTGTCACCTACTCGAAGGGTTACATTTGTAGAATCAAAATATTCTATTAGCGGGATTAAATACTTGCGAGACACGGATGCCACTTCCTTGAATTGCGGCGTTGTAATTTCTCCATGAGATTTTAAATAATCAATTAGACGTTTTTTTAACTCGTTGACAGCCTCTGCATGGAAATAGAGATCTTCCTTTACCTTAAGCAGAACCCCTTCATCAACAAGCAGTATCAGCACATCTTTTGCCTGCTTTGAATCAATATCAAACGACCTGCTTAGTTCTTTGAAGTACGGGGGTGTTAGCCCGCTTTTAAGATAGGCGCCCAGCATTTTTGTTCTTATATCGGCCTGATCAACTTTCAGAGAAACAGAATGCGAAGATAAATGGACAGTATTTTCTTCCTGAATAAGCACTTTATTCTTTATCATCCGGTCAAGCATAAGATTGAAAAGCTTTGCCCCCAGAGCAAAAGGAAACTTTGATCTTAACTCCTCTTTGGACATACCGGCCTTTAAAGGATTTGATTTGTGGTAACTTGACAGATAATCGAGCGTTTCTTTCTCTAATTTTTCAATGCCGTTATTATGAATGTAAATTCGATTTTCCCTGTCGAAACATAGAATTGTTTTTTTTGACAAAAGCCCCTGGATGGTATTATCGAGCTGTTTTTCAGGAAGGTTGGTCATTATTTTAAGGTCGGCAAAGGAGACGCCGACATAACCGGAATTATCAGCATGAGATGAAATTATTTCTTCAGGTATGTTATCGACAACCCCCTTTAATAGTTTGATTACTTCCGGTTTAAAGCGTTTGTGTTTTTGGGGTATTGGATTTAATATATGCCCGCCGCCAATAGTTCGTATCGGGGAATAACTTCTTATTACAAACTTGTCATCCTTTACTGCCGCAACCGCAGAGTCGAGCCTGATCTGAGCAAGAGTTGTTTCGCCGGGAAGAAGTTCCTCCTTTTCAAGAAGAATAAGAATGCCTAACACTTCACTGGTTCCTGTATGAAATCTGATGCGTGTCCGGTTTTTAGCAGATTTATTGTTGCTGTTAAGATAGTGAACCAACACGTCTATCATGAAGCTCGGCCTTAAGTCGTTTGGAGTAGATAATACTTCCCCGCGGGTTACAGAAGACTTCTCAAGCCCCTGAAAATTAATGGCTGTGCGCATTCCGGCTTCCGCGACATTCAGGTTTTGGTTATGAACCTGAATTCCACGCACCTTTGAGGTAATGCCTGACGGATATATCATAACAGTATCTCCGACATGGATACTTCCTGATATAAGCGTCCCTGTAATTACCGTCCCAAATCCCTTCATGCTGAAGACCCGGTCAACAGGAAGGCGGAACAGGCCGGTTGATGTGCGCATGGGAATTAAGGCGCTCAGTTCATCCAGAGTTTTGATAAATTCCGGTATTCCTTTGCCTGTGGCAGATGATACAGGCACAATAGGCCTGTCTTCGAGAAAAGTTCCTTGGAGAAATTCTTTGATATCATCCAGCACAAGTTCCAGCCATTCCTGGTCCACAAGGTCGATTTTAGTCAGGGCAACAAAGCCGTGTTTTATGCCAAGCAGAGAACATATTTCCATGTGTTCTCTGGTTTGAAGCATTACCCCTTCATCAGCGGCAATAACCAGCGCTACAATATCGATTCCTGTGGCGCCCGCCACCATGTGCTTGACAAATTTTTCATGCCCAGGCACATCGACAATTCCAATATGCTGTCCGCCGGGAAGATCCATTGAAGCAAAGCCAAGCTCAATAGTTATGCCGCGAAGCTTTTCCTCCTTTAGACGGTCGGTGTCTATTCCTGTGACAGCCTTAATAAGTGAGGTTTTGCCGTGATCAATATGACCTGCGGTTCCTAAAATTATCTGTTTCAAGTGGGATAGGTTCCTTTTTAATATCTTGTGAATTTGTGTTGTCAGCCAGTCTTTTCTGATCTCATGGACGAAATTTTGTAATTTGAATAGCTTTTACTCATTTAGAGTTCTATATTTTTTGAACCAATCTTTTTAATAGGATATCTTCCACATTCCGTCGTGAGTCTATCACCGATAAAGCATATATTTTTCGCTCGGCAATTCTGTATATAAGCCGCCATGGTGGAATAATTAATTCCCTGTATTGTAATATACCTTGGTCTTGAAGTTCTGTTACAATGCGGCCTCTTTCGGGAAGGGTATAGAGATTTGATGCTTCTTGTTTGATCTTTTTTAGTATTTTTAATGCATTTTGAGGACTGTCCATCGAAATATATTCAATGATTTCCGTTAAATCATTTTCTGCAACATTGGTCCAAATGATTTTATACTTTGGATTCATTAAAGTTTTTCTTTCAGTGAATTCTCAATGTCGTTGAACACGTCCTTTTGAGACTTTAACCTGCCATTCCGCACATCACTTTCACCCTGGGAAATCAGCTTTAATAGGCCAATTGCATTGCGCATATTTTCGTAGCTTTCGGGATCTTGAAGCACAGCCCTGGGTTCACCGTTTTGGGTTATAATTACAGGGCGATGGGTTTCGTTGATCTGATTTAATAAATCGGCTGATTTTGACTTTAGATAAGTAATGGGTTTTATATCGCTTGAAATATTCATATTTTTTACCTCCAGTCTATATATCATACCAAATACGGTCCGCATGTCAAGGCTAATTTTTAGGCTGCGAACGCCCCGCATCAAAGATTAAACGGGTCAAGTCTGCTCTTGACTCTTAATCATTTTTAGAAAGAGTCAAGAGCAGACTTGACCCCATTTCATTT
>JABMRH010000193.1 GCA_013202725.1 Desulfobacteraceae bacterium | reverse complement strand
CCGTATTTGTGAAGATCGAGGCATTGAAGATTATGGCAGATTAATGGCTTTGAAAAATGGAAACAATGTTTATAGACGATTGTTTCAACTTTTTCGCAAAGCGGATGATAAATATAATTCAGGCTTGTTCCATTTCAAAAAAGAAAAAAACCGTGATAATTTCGACAATCTTACCCCAAGCCTGACTATTGATGACGAGACTTTAAAAGACATCTTCAAAAATTTATACTATCCCGACAGCCCATACGAATTTTCAGTTTTACCTGCCGATATATTGGGTCAGGTGTATGAACAATTTCTTGGTAAAATTATTCGTCTGACACCGAAACACCAGGCAAAAATAGAGGAAAAACCGGAAGTCCGGAAAGCAGGAGGGGTGTATTATACCCCGACCTACATCGTGGACTATATCGTAAAAAACACCGTGGGAAAGCTGCTGGAAGGCAAAAAACCGGGGCCAAGAGGGAGCGTGAGCAACCTGAGAATACTCGATCCAGCCTGCGGATCGGGCTCGTTTCTGATCGGCGCATATCAATTTTTATTGGACTGGCATCGGGATCAATACGTAAACGATGGGCCGGAAAAATGGGCCAAAGGCAAAACCCCGCGGTTGTATCAATCCCACAAAGGCGAATGGCGGCTCACGACCGACGAACGGAAACGGATTCTTCTTAATAACATTTACGGAGTGGATATTGACCACCAGGCCGTGGAAGTGACCAAGCTTTCTTTGCTCCTCAAAGTGCTGGAAGGGGAAGACGAACAAAGCATCGGCAGGCAATTGACGTTCTTTCAAGAGCGGGTTTTGCCGGACTTGTCGAATAATATCAAATGCGGCAATTCTCTTATTGGGCCTGATTTTCACGAGAATCAGCAGATGAGTTTGCTTGATGAAGAAGAAATGTATCGGGTGAATGCTTTTGATTGGGAAGCTGAATTTTCCAAAATCATGCAGGCGGGCGGTTTTGATGCAGTGATCGGGAACCCGCCGTATGTAATAATAGGTAAAGATATCTTTTCTCCTTTAGAAGAAAGCTACTTAAATCGTTACGAAATTGCACAATATAAAACCGACTTATTTCAGCTCTTTTTACAGCGAGGATTAGACCTTTTAAAAACAGGAGGCTTATTTGGATATATTGTGCCTAATCC
The DNA here is from genome assembly GCA_013202725.1 of Desulfobacteraceae bacterium. GTDB lineage: Bacteria > Desulfobacterota > Desulfobacteria > Desulfobacterales > ETH-SRB1 > Desulfaltia. The sequence continues at coordinate 5,960 of JABMRH010000193.1, read as the reverse complement.
GTGGCTAACTATAAAGTATGCCGAAAAACTTCGGCAATACATACTCAGAAAAAGCAAAATTAGCGAAGTTGTCGTTTTTGATCATTTGGTCTTCCAAAAGGCAAATGTATATACGGCGCTCATCTTTCTTGAAAAGGGAAATCCAGAATTAAAACATGTGGTATCGGTAAGGCAGACAAAATGCACAACTGACTCGGCGAGCATTGCTGAAACTAAAGCTTCGAACATCTTACAGTCGCAATGGCAACAAAATGAAGGTGTAAAGTTCGAGACAAGATTAATTGGGGAACGCGGGGCATTCGTTTCTAAAATTGTTAAAAGATGGGATCCCCTTTCAAAAGTGGCACGTGCTTCTCTTGGTTGTCAAGCTTACAACAGTTCAAAACACACAAAAGAGCAAATCAGAAATCGTGTGTTTCATTCCGACCACAAAGTCGGGGCAGAGTATTTACCCGAACTTGCTGGAAGCGATGTAGCAAGATATATTGTTGACAGGAAAAAGGGTAAATGGATCAAATACGGGGCTTGGTTGCATGATTATAGAACAATGGATTGGCTTCAGGGACCGCGTATTTTAGTGAGGGAAATACCAGGACCGCCTCCATATCGTATTCAAGCCTGTTATATTGAGGAAACATACTGTAATTATAAAACGATTCTAAATGTTAATCCAAGTGGACAAACGACTTTTTCAATGAAGTATCTTGGTGGGTTATTGAATTCGCGACTCCTTTCTTTTTTATATCCATACTTGGCAAACAAACTACTTACACAGAGTTTTCCGCGTCTTTCTGTTGGTGATCTCAGAAAACTCCCCATCCGCGCTATCGATTTTTCTGACTCCGCCGACAAAGTTCGCCACGACCGGATGGTTGAACTCGTCGGACAAATGCTCGATTTGCACAAACAACTGACCGAAGCCAAGGAGCCCCAGACCAAAACGGTTCTCCAGCGCCAGATTGAAACCACGGACTATCAGATCGACAAGCTGGTGTATAAACTGTATGGCCTGACAGCAAAGGAAATAGCCATTGTGGAGGAGAGTGTGAAAAAATGAGTGAACTACTCAAATTATTATTAGGAACAGCTTTTTCCCTGCTCGCAACTTTGCTCGTAGCTTTGCTCGCACCTTTTTGGCAGAGCAAAAGACACCGAAACTATATTTTACTTTCGGTATTTCTGCTCTGCATAATTTTAACGTTCTATTTTTCAGGTTTCTTCGCGGGATGGATAACATCTATTCTCCTTGCTCTATTGGCGATTTATACTTTTGTCGCATACCATGCCGCGACAAGACCGATCTTTCCTGAAACCTCAGTGATTGCTCATTTGGCAGATCTCGTCAGAGAAGGCAGATATACAGAAATTGAGAAACGATTTCCCAAAAGACCTCTTTATATCAGGGGCATACCGGGCAGGATAAAATGGAATTTACTTTGTGCCAGAAAGCTCATGACGCAAGAGCAACCGAGATTAAGGGATGCCTACGAAATGTATTCCGAGCTTTTGAGCTTCCCCCTGTTCGAAAAAGAGGAAAATAATATCAGATTGAATCAGGTTCTTGTGCTTTTCCTGCTCGGAGATACAAATAAAGCGAAATTTATTTTTGAGCGGACGAAGCAAAAAATTGATCAAGATAAATACTATGAAATTCTTTATTTGCAATCTTTGTTTGATGAAAGAGCAGGCGAGTTTGAAAAAGCGAGGCAGAGCTTATTATCAGCAATGGGTGAACACGACAATGTCAAAGATATACAATTGGCAAGAATTTATAACAATCTTGGGCGCATGGAGAAACTACTCGGGAATACTACCAATACTTCTCACTATTACCGCAAATCAGCAGAACTTGCCCTCCATTTCAAAGAAAAATATCTCATCCATATTGCTTACCCAAACCTCATAGACACTTATCTACTTAATGGTGATACCCAAAATGCTGTTTTGTTTTTGGGTAAATATTCCAATCTTATCGACAAGGATAATATTGATGATCTGCTTAAATTCAACAACTATAAGCTTGAATATGCAAGACAAACAAAAAATAGAGTACTCCATTTAGATGCATTAACCCAAGGAAGAATTGAATTTTTGCCGAAGATTTCTGCCCAAGAACAGCTTGTGTTTGAAATTAGCGAGCTCAGGATTAGATGGAATAGTGGATGCGGATGGGACGAAAAACTGTTTTGGGTGAGACATTATTTGCCGGAATATCTCAAATTAGAATTTCCTGCTCGTCACTTTGTGCTTAAAGAAGTATTTAATATTTTGCGTGATCTTGCAAAAACGAACAATTTAGGGCCGTTTGCAGACCTGTTTTCACAACTGCTGGATTTCATGGGGCGGTCCAAAAAAGACATAGACCAGTATGTTCTTGAGTTGCCGGATTATTGCGTTGATGAACGTTGTTTTTGGGAAAAAGAAAAAGCATTTTTGCGTAAAGTTCAGAAAACAGATGAACCCCAAATAAACCTGATAGACTTTTATGAAGGTATGTTTGAACATTTACGCAATATCAAGGACATCCAACTTCAACACGGGAATCCTCTGTCAGCCATTGAGGCAGATCTGAACATTGCTGACGAATGTATGGGGGTAATTCAAGCGATACAAGATAAAAAGGTCATAGCTTACTTGCGAAAAAATATGCAGAAGCACTTGGACAACGCCTGCAGAGATTTTGAAAAATTCCGTCAACACCCTGCCTCAAACGAGTATATTGTACGTATAGCCAGATATGCTCTTTTTCTGGGTGATAAAGAACGAGCCAGAGAATATTTCGATGATTTTGTTCGCTCAAAAATCAGCATCTATCATTATGCAGCTTGGATACAGCAGTATTATAAGGAGTTGGCTAACGAATTCCTGGGATGCAATACTTAAAATTATAGAATCGGAAACTTAAAAATGGAAAATGGAAATATTATTTCTTTCGAAGAATATAGAAAAAAGAAGTCTGGGCAACCGTACAAAGAAGATGCACTTTCTCAATTGTTTAAAAAGGACTTGAGAGAACAGGGCGATCTAATCGGATGGTATCAATTTCACAAAAGATTTAATAAGTATAAGCTATTTGTCCATTGTTTGTTCAAAGAAAATCATCAAGAGAGGAATGTAAACCCGAATTCTGGTTTTCTTATCGCTTACAACAAAAAACAAATCCTGAGTCATACATCATTTCTTATCGAGGCTGTCGAATGGGAAAAGAGGGACTACGTGCTCTTAAAATCTGCTGGGAAAACGTACAGACAGCTGAGTGAAAAATTATCCCGTCTCCCTGTTAATACAAATTATGATGCTCACAGGATATTTGAAGATTCGTACGGGTCTGTGGAGAGGGCGCCGGGTAACCGGTGCCTTTACCCGGAACCAGACGGCAAGCAGCGCGGCGGCGCTGACGCGGCAAGTTTGGGTGAGCCGCTGGTGATGCAGGGTTAGGCATTATTGATGCCAGAGATCACGAAAGGGAGCGAAAAACAATGAAGTATTTATGGCTTACACTAAATTGGATATTCGGACTCTTGTTCCTATTATCGGGGGTTGTTTATCTGTTTAATGACCCAAAGATCGCAATACCACTTGTCGCAATAGCATTGCTGTTGTTACCACCAGTGAGAAATTTTGTCTATTCAAAAACTCAAAAGGAGCTTCCGTTTAAGGTCAGGGCAATATCTATTATCATTCTTATGATTGTGCCAATGATATTTACCAGCCATTTCCAAAGCCAGCTCCAAAGAAAAGAAAGTATCAAATACTTTAATGAAAATAGATCAAAAATTCTGTCCGATGTAAGGGATGCTATAAAATCGAAAGAATATGAAAAGGCAATATCGTTGTCGGCAGAATACCTTAATTTTTCTGAATTACTTGGCATTCCATCCGGTGATTTGGAATTATTAAAGTTGTACCAATCGGCGAAATCGGCACTGGCTGAAATCCACAAGGCAGAAAAAACGAAAGAAATACTTGCTGAGCTAAAAACTATTCCAGAAAAAGAATATAAAAAAAATAGAGATTTATATCAACAACTGACTGCTCTGCATCCAGATAGTGAAAAATATAAGTCAAAACTCAGTTATTACAAGGCGAAGATGGCAAAAGAAACAGTAAAGAAAAAACAGGTGAAAAAAAAGGAGGATGATACAAAGTTTATAATTACACCTTGCATTCGAAAATGTTTCACAGAAATATCAATAAGATCTAGAAATATGAATGAATATGACATTTGGGTTGAATTAATTTGTAGAAAGGTCGCCTTAGAATCCAACTCTCCTGAACTATATGATCTTTGTCTCCTTCAGGGGGGACTTTTAGGCGCTGCCTTAACAACGTCTGGAATCTCTGATGAACAAAGAGAAAAGGCCGCTTATCAGTTTTGTGATAATTGCTATTGCTTTCCTTAATAAAAACGACCCTTTCAAGATGCTGTGCGAAAGAATTTGGATTATGCTTCTTTTATAATTTTCAACAAAAAAATATGTGGGGCAGATGAATAAAAAAGAGTTGGGGAAATTATTAATGTCTGATGAAGTTGCTGGACGAATTATTCGTGATGTTGCAGAATTGGAATGGGGACTCGATTTAATGTTAACACGATATTTCACTGCCCAAGAGAGGTTTACTGAATTTAGTGAGATAATTTTAGCTCGGTTTAGCTTTCAACAAAAAATTGATGTATTAAATAAAATGACATTTCCAGCGCGAATGAAGTCACAACCTAATGCTGTAAAGTCCTTGAATAAATTTAAAAAACTACGAAATATTTTAGCGCATAGTGCATATATATCTGATGAAGAGTTGGATTCTATTTATAGTGATAACGAAATTATGGCAATCCTTTCAGATTATCCTGGTACTTATCTCAAAGAATTTAGAGCCAACAAAAATAGATTAAATCGTTTAATATATAGTCGAATTTCAAGAATGAATAAAGACAAATCATAACCATGTGCTGGATGCTGACTGGGGTTTAGGCATTAAAAATGGTAGTAACGAAAAGAACAAAATTATCCTTATGCCAATTCTTGGATTTATTTATCCAAGATGTAGTACAGGTGCTATTGGATAAGTATGATATTTCCTGCTGGGGGTTAAGCCAGACAGAACTTGGTGAGGCATTATTTGGAGCTGATCACAGTTCTATTGAATCCCTGATAGATGAAATCGTAAGAACAAATGGTGATTTAAGGAACAGGGTGTCCCCAAGGTATCGATTTGATGAGCGATGGAGTGATTTTAAAAAGTGCCTGTTACTTGATGGTTATAAAGTAGAAGAAAATGAAATAATTCGAATCGAACCTTTCATTGAAGCAAATGAGCCTGTTGAAGATGATTTAACCAAAGAATTACAGTTGGCACGTTTATCTTCTATCATGGATATAATAAAGCATATCAGATTATCTGCCGAATCATTCAGGAAATCAACTCCTGATTATAATGGGTGCCTTTCTCATTCTCGTATTGCTCTTGAAACTCTCGTGAGAGAAATAGCCGCAAATAAAGGATACAGTATTAAAAATGAAAATAAGGCATGGGGTGAGTCGCTGGCCTATTTGAAAAAGTCCAGCTTTATCAGCCAAAAGGAAGAAAATTCTATTGCGTCTACATACACATTTATAAGTGATGGTTCTCATATTCCAGTTGGCTTTACTGAAGAAGAATTTGCAAGGTTTGGGAGAAATTTAGTCACATCTGTTTGCTATTTTATTGTTAAGAAATTCAAGGCTCTGGGGACATCCTTTACATTTACAGTTTCGCAATTATGATTCTTGTGCACGTTAAGGCAAAAAGTCTGTTGCGCTATTGAAAATGGGGTCAAGTCTACTATTGACCCATGAAAGACAATACAAGACAAAAAACCTTAATAACAGAAGAGTTTCGAGGCTTAAAAATATGACAGAAAAATTAAAAGCCAGATAAGGAAAATTCAAGATAGTATTAATAAGGGTCAAAGGCAGACT
>JABMRH010000192.1 GCA_013202725.1 Desulfobacteraceae bacterium | reverse complement strand
TTCCCTGTAGCAAGCTTCAGGGAATCTTCGACCGTAAGGAAATTAGCCATTTTTAGATTCGCTCGCATTCCCAGCAGCAAGCTACGGGGAATGCGCTCGCTATTGCGGTTCATATTCACTTATTAATTCTGCCCAACGCATTATTTTATAGAAAATAAAATATACTATATAAATTCTATCATCAATATGTTTTTAGATTACATATACTACCTCCCAATTGTTACACCTATACACCACAGCAAAACCTATTTCAGTATAATGCCGTAAATCTCCTCTAAAATATCATCAAGATGAATTATGCCAACCACTTCATCCTTGTTTACTACCGGCAGGAAATCCATCCTGTATTTGTCTAACAAAAAAACAGCCTCCATAAGCATTTCGCTTCCTCTAACATAAGTCTTAATAGGAAGCATTATCTCCTCTACACGTTTTTTCACTCCTTCAAGGCATTCTGTTTCAAACTGTCCTTCCCAAAAAATCGGACCGCTTCTTTGAACCCCTTTTAAAAAGTGGGATAACAATCCGAAAACAAGTTCCGAAGGAGTCACAAAACCCTTTATTGTTTCCCTTTCAGACGAACCTGCTCCCAATACAACCAGGCATAGAGATTTACTCTCTTTCCTTATTTCATCCATAAGGACAAGAGCTTTATGTATACTGTCATCCTCATTAATGTAACAATATTTATCAAGAGGATGCATATAGTTTTTAACTATTTTTTTTGAATACATACAATATCTTAGAGCAAGGTTTATACCAACCGGCAAAGAATCATCTTTTCTTGACATAATTACATGATATTCTTGTTATTTATTTGCTATAAGCGGTTTGCATACAGCTTCTTTATGTATAAGTTTTGGCAAATTTATGCCAAAAAGGATAAAAGTTTGCCGTTTCAATTCTGAATCTGTTTGACACTGGTATATATTCAGGTTAAAAGATATGAAAATATTCGCATACCCAACTAATATTTGAATTTTGTTCTCCTTCCTGTGGGCCTGCTTTCTTAAAGCGACTAAACAGACAAAGAAGCTATGGTTGAAAGATTTGACTGTAAAATTCTGGAGATGAAAAGCCGCAAAAGTATATGAAACTGCATTCTCCCTATATAAAGCACCTCCAGGAATCAATCATGCATGAGTTCATCCTGGGCGCAGAAGTGATGCACTCCATTATGCAAACTGTAAATCAAGTGGCCAAACACGATGTTAATGTACTGATTACAGGTGAAAGCGGCACTGGTAAGGAACTGGTTGCCAAAATCATTCACCTGCAAAGCCCTAGAGCTGAAAATCCCTTTGTGCCGGTGAACTCCGGCATTCTTTCAGGCCTTATGTTCGAAGACAAGCTTTTCGGTCATGAAAAAGGAGCCTTTACCGGCGCCATTTGCCAAGAAAAAGGCTGCTTTGAGATGGCTGACAAAGGGACCCTTTTCCTTGACGAGGTTTCTGATCTTCCTCTTGAAAATCAGATTGATTTTTTACGTGTTTTAGAAGATTTCTGCTTTCACCGAATTGGAGGAAATGAAATAATTGAAGTAGACGTCCGTATTATATCGGCAACAAATAAAGACCTGAAAAACGAAGTCAAGAAGGGATTATTTCGAGAAGACTTATTTTACAGGCTTCATGTAGTTCCCATATATGTACCGCCCTTAAGAGACAGGAAAAACGTTATTCCAAAAATGGTAGACCGCTTTCTGAATCAATCGGCAATTAATTTTAAAAAACCAAAGCCAGCTGTTAAGCCTGAAGTCATTGACCTTTTCTGTCGTTATGACTGGCCCGGCAATGTAAGGGAATTGAAAAATCTTTTAGAAAGAGTATTTATCCTCAACGATTACGATACGATAAGCGTAGAACATCTTCCCTCTGATTTTTTATGGCATTTTAAAGATCCCCACCGTATAAAGGACCTTGAGGAAATCAGAAGTGAGGCTGAAAAAAAAGCTATTATGGATACATTACACCGCCTCGCCGGCGACAAGGAAAAAACAGCAAAAATACTACGTATAAGTCCAAGAACTTTAAGATACAAACTTCAAAAATATAACATAAAATATGAACGAAGTTCAAAACCCCCTATATGATTTGCATACATTCCAACATCCTTGAGAAACCCTGATCCCCAATTATTAATTTTTTTATGGTTCAATTTTAATTGATGGATAGATTCCTTTATTAACACCTGTTCTATATGGTTGAATTGTATTAAATGAAATAATTTGATCGTCCTGTGCATGACCACGGTTCTCATCGTCTTTAAAAAATGCACCGTTGGAATGTAGAATATGATTGATTCTTTTTTTAAAAATACCAATAAAAACAGAACCTTTTCCTATAAAAGTCATTTTGCCAATAGTTATCATATCTCGAGAATCTGAAAGTTTATCAATACTAATAGAGTGATTATCAAGATCATTTTGAGATCCGATATAACCCCATATAAGATGATTATCAGGTACTTCAACCGGTTCAGTTGAATCAATTATTGTATGAGGCATAACAATACAATTATCACCGATTACCAGTCTTTTAGTTGTTTTACCATTTAAAAAACAATTAAAGCCAACAAATGTTTCAAGACCTATTTCCGCATTGATAATCTTGGCTCCATGTGCTGTAATATTAAAACCGGCTAAACATGAATTAATAATATATGAATTTTCTTGAGCATTAGATCCTTTGCCCATTTCGGCATTTTCTAAAAATGCATGTTGAGATATTAGAACATTTTCACCAATACTGGTTTTTCCTTTAACAACAGCATACCTGTTAACAGCAGAACTAGGAGGAGTTTCTACAGGTATTATATCTACAACATCAAAAAGTGATTCATATTCTCTTTCTTTTTCTTTTACAAAATCGTATATAATTCCACGCGGTTGATATGATGGGTTTACACCAATATATTTATCCAGAACTTTTTTTTCAAATTTATACTTGAAACTAAAGCTGGGATTTCTAATCCATATTGTTCCCGGATCAATAATCGTCTGGAAAAGTTCACCCGCCTGAACATATGAAAATTCACCAATAATGCATGAATGAAGATTCATCAGATCAACTGTTGCAAAAGGTCCTAAGAAACATCCTTCAAGTGTAGAACCATGAATATTAGCGTAATGCGTTGACATTGTGTTTATGATAAGAAATTCTTCCGGTGTCCCAGGATTATGTGAATTATTGTGAACAAGTGTTTTGTAGAGCAGGCTGTGTCTGATGATTATTATTTCATCTTGAACAAGCGGAAGTTTGTTAGATCTTAAACTGTTATTTCCTTTTCTTTTAAGTTCATCTCCTCTTATATCACTTTTATAGATTGCAGATCTTCTAACAGAACATTTTCCCAAAAAATAACTGCCGGATATATTAGAATTGCTAAAATTGAAATAAATCGGATGTTGAGAAGTGATTCCATAAAATGCATAAAATTTAAGCATTTTATCATGATTCATAGCTTTTGTTACAAAAGCATTTGCGTTAAAATCAAATTCTTGTAAACTTATATTTACTCTGTTTACAATTCTATCATTAAGATCATTAAGACTTTTTAACTGCTCCATTCTTTATCCCCCCATTCTTTATCCCCCTATAGAATTGAAGTATTAATAAGCTGCCTGGATAAATAATAACTGAACACTTGCCGGGATTCATTATCCAAAGAATCCACCCGTTGAGAATTGTAAGAAAAGGAGTGTAGAGATAAGAATTATCGCGATTTTATCAACAGCTTTAAATGCCGGAACAAATGCTCTTAAAAAAAGAATAATAATTTATTTTGCAATGTATCATATTTATAGTTATGCGTCAAGCCGAAAATCGACAAAGGTTATCATCTGATTGGTAAACAATCATCTGTTTTGGCAAAATCTTGCCAAAACTAAACATCCAAAAATTATTATCATCCAAAAATTTTTTATATAAATTTTTTATATATCAATAGGTTGCAATGGTTTTTTATAATTTTCTACCATTTGGTATAAACCTTGCTCTTTATGTAAAAATGCTGACTCAGGCCATTCCGTCAACTAAAGGCTGTGAAATGATTATTTAGAGAGGATTGTATGAATCTATTTTTTCTATCTCTGTTGATAATATTTGCAGGGGGCCTGTTTGCCCCCTTAATTAGGCGACAATTTTTCATGATGAAGATTTTCAGTGTTTTTACCATTGTTGCAGGATGCATTCTGGGTCTGGTTGACGCCGGATCCAAGCTGATAAGTCCAGGAGAGTATGTTGCTTCTTTTAAATATCTAAAATCCTTTTCCCTTTCTTTTCAAATTGATGGTCTGTCAGCTTTTTTTCTGGTCACTATCTTCGCTATCTCTTTATTGGCAAGCATTTACAGTTTTCATTATATGGACAAAACTGACAAAGCCCTTCGCACAGCAACAAACTACCTTTTTTTCAGCCTGCTTATCGTGTCTATGGCGCTGGTAGTAGCCTCTAAAGGCATGATCACTTTTATGCTTTCTTGGGAAATCATGTCCCTTTCTTCTTTTTTCCTGGTCATATTTAATTATGAGGCAATTGAAAATCGCAGGGCAGGTTATCTATATTTTGTTTTCTCTCATGTAGGTGCAATGTTTATCTTTGCAGGGTTTGGAGTAGCATATGCCCATACAGGCAGTTTAGGGTTTGGGCAAATGGTTTCATTACCTGATACATTTAAACTTATAGTATTTATTCTATTCTTCATTGGTTTCGGCTCCAAGGCCGGCGTTTTTCCCTTCCACGTCTGGTTGCCCCATGCACACCCTGCTGCTCCAAGCCATATTTCCGCAGTTATGTCAGGCGTAATGATCAAGGTAGGTATTTACGGTATTATTCGTATGTATGTTCTTTTAAACTACCATTCACCAGTCATTGGAGGCATTGTTCTTGCGGCCGGTTGTATTTCCGGAGTCCTTGGAGTAGTCTATGCCCTGGGTCAGCATGACCTAAAACGGCTTCTGGCTTACCACAGTGTGGAAAATATTGGAATCATTCTCATTGGAACAGGAATCGGCATGATCGGTGTGTCATCTGGAAATGTTCCCATGGCAATACTTGGATTCTCAGGGGGCCTTTTGCATGTGCTCAATCATGCCATTTTTAAATCACTCCTCTTTATGGGGGCAGGAATGGTTTTGAAGAAAACCGGTACTCGCACCATCGATATCCTGGGCGGACTTATCAAAAAAATGAAAATTACCGGAACTACTTTTCTCATAGGCTCCCTGGCAATTTCCGGACTCCCGCCCTTTAACGGTTTTGTAAGTGAGTTCCTTATCTATATAGGTGGGTTCAAGGGCGTTGGATTGGACAGAATGACCTTTGCCATGAGTCTTATTGCCATTATCAGTCTTGCAGTTATCGGTGGTCTGGCCCTGGCCTGTTTTACCAAAGTTGTGGGAGTGGTTTTCCAGGGTGAGCCAAGAAGTGCGGCAGCTGAGAACGTGGATGAGCAAGGCTTTTCCATGCTGGCCCCTATGCTGGTACTGGCAGGTTTTTGTCTTATCATAGGTGTTTACCCCAAGTTTTTTATACTCATGGCCATGAAAGGAGTTTCCTCCCTGGGCCTTGGTTACGAATGGATTCAGTTTGAACCGATCGTTCGCATGACAGGCAACATAACCCGGGCTGCAGCGCTATTTTTTGCCGTTGTTCTTTTTGTTCTTATAATCCGTGCGTTAGCATACAGAGGCAAATCCATTACCCGATCAGGAACCTGGGGTTGTGGATTTACCCAGCCTACTGTTAAAATGCAGTATACAGGATCTTCTTATGCAGCATCCATAATTGATTTTTTCAGGCCTTTTGCCCCTGTGCATGAAGATCACCCCCCAATTCGTGGACGGATGCCTAGAAGAAAGACACACTATCATAGTCATGTTAATGATATTGCTGAGCTTCACCAGCACAACGTGATAGTTCGTCCGGTACTGTTCTTTTTTGATAAATTACGCTGGATGCAGCACGGAGATATTCATCTTTATATAGGATATATTCTGCTTGCCGTTATTGTTGTGCTGTTTTTTGTGTAAATGTGCTCTTTTGGCATATAAAAGTTAACTGACCTAAAGGATCGTTTGGGCTTGAGCATAGTATTAACATTGAGTTTTTTGAAAGAGGATGCACTATGAAACCAATTTATATCTGGTGCCTTGCCATGCTTCTGGCGCCGTTCTTTTCCGCAATTATTATAAAGGTCAAGGCTTTTTTTGGGGGAAGGAAAGGCTCACCGTTTCTGATCAATTATTACACCTTGATCAAACTGTTTAAAAAGGGATCAGTCTATAGCACCAGCACGACGATTATCTTTAAGCTTGGCCCCATTATTTCCCTGAGCTCAGCTGCCACGGCATTAATGTTCCTGCCCATTGCAGGCATAGCGCCTGTTTTTTCCTTTAACGGTGATGTATTGTTTGTTTTATATCTCCTTGGACTGGGACGTTTTTTTACCATTGCCGCTGCAATGGATACAGCTTCTCCTTTTGAAGGAATGGGCGCTGCCAGGGAAGCGTATTTCCCCATAATATGCGAAGCCACAATGTTCATGGTTCTGATCCTGTTTTACAAACTGACGGGTGAATTAAGCCTTGCTTCCTATTTTAGCGGAAATAATCCCGCTATTCTATGGAATAGTGCAGGCTCAACAATGCTTTTCGTTGTTATTGCCCTTTTTATCGTTCTTTTAACAGAAAATTCCAGGGTTCCCGTAGATGATCCGGCAACTCACCTGGAGCTGACCATGATCCATGAGGTTATGGTGCTGGACCATAGCGGTCCTGATTTTGGATTTATTGAGTTAGCATCATTCTGCAAGCTCTTTTTCTACTCAACCATTGTTTCGCGACTGCTTTTTCCTTTGTTTTTTCCTTTTGAGACGCTCAACCCTGCTTTGGAAATTTGTAGTCTTATATGTGTGTATGTTGCTGCCGGGGTTACTGAATCGGTTATGGCCCGTTACAGAATGGACAAAGTGCCAAAATTTATTCTGACTTCTTTTGCCCTGGCTTCTTTTGCAACCGTTATCATCATGGAGTTTATAAAATGATACATCCGGTCGATACCATCTTGTCCCTTGTGCTGCTGTCCGTCCTGTTTTCCCTGGGAACCAGCCATCTTACAGGACTTATCAGGTTCGTGGCTTTTCAGGGAGTGGTTGTTTCTATTGTGCCTTTCTTTATCGGTCATGAAATGACAGGCGGCGGTCTTCTTTTTACCATGGTCACCCTCTGGATCAGGGGAGTTGTAATCCCCTTGAGCATTTATCTGGTTATAAAAAGAGTTGCCATCCGTCGGGAGGTGGAGCCTATTATCGGATATCATGCCTCCCTGTTTGCAGGTCTGGTATTAATCGTTGCCGCATCTGTTGTGAGTTACAAGTTAAATGTACCATTAATTATGAAAAGTGCTTTGTTAATACCTACGGCCATAACAATTCTTGTGACCGGAATGTTTCTGCTGATGGCAAGGAGAAATGCCATTGCCATGGTCCTTGGCTATATTATGATGGAAAACGGAATCTATCTTGTTGGAACGACGTTCTCCACGCGTGCCCATCATATTGTGGAATTTGGTATTCTTCTTGATGTATTGGCCGGTGTAATGGTCATGGCCATTATACTTCAGAATATCAAACAGAAGTTTGATGTTGTTGACACTGCGGTTTTAAGAACTTTAAAGGAATAGGTGATTCTTTCATGATTGAAATCCTTATGTTGGCCCCGTTTCTAACCGGCATTATGGCGTTTTTTCTTCCAAGGTCATCCGGCCGTGCGCTCCTGGTGCTCACTGGTGCATTTCACCTCGGACTCTCTGTTCTGATTTGGATAAAGAGACCTGTTGCTCTTTTCCCGGATTATTTTGCAGTAACACCTGAGGGACTGTTATCCCTGCTTGTTATTTCATTGCTCTTTTTCCTGATCGCCATATACTCAACAGGTTATCTTAAAGCGGCAAAGATTAAGTCTGAACATATTTTTACCGGGTCCATGCTGATCTTTTTGGCAACCATGACAATGGTGACCATGTCAGACCATATCATGGTTATGTGGATCGCCATAGAGGCCACCACTCTTGCAAGTGCTCCTCTGATTTATACCCATAGAACAAAAGCTTCCCTTGAAGCCACCTGGAAATATGTTCTGATCTGTTCTGTGGGCATTGCCATGGCGCTTCTGGGATCAGTTCTCATTACACTTGCCATGGATATAGGCAAGGTAGACGCTCCTGTATCCTTTTCAGCCCTTACCTCTGTGGCAAAACAGCTTGATCCCACATGGCTCAAGGCAGGTTTTGTTTTTATATTTGTTGGATATGGTACAAAAATGGGGCTGGCGCCCATGCATACCTGGTTGCCTGATGCCCATAGTGAAGCCCCCAGCCCGGCATCTGCACTTTTATCCGGCGTATTGCTCAACTGCGCATACCTTGGAATTTTTAAAACCAACAAAATAATGCATGCAGCAGGACTTGGTGATTTTTCCGGTACTATTCTTATTGTCTTTGGTTTAATCTCCATCATTGCAGCAGCCACCTTTATCCTCAAACAGACTGAATACAAAAGAATGCTTGCCTATTCAAGCGTTGAAAACATGGGAATCATTGCCTTTGGTACAGGTATCGGCGGCATTGGTGCATTCGGAGCAATTATCTGCCTGATCCATCACAGTTTAATTAAATCTTCCCTGTTTTTAACTTCCGGAAATATCCTTTTGGGGTATGGTAGCGGACTCATTGAAAAGACAGGTAGATTGGCAAAGCTTATGCCCAAAAGTTTTGTGGCGTTTTTTGGCGGATTTGCCGGAATCTCCGGCTTTCCCCCATTTGGAATTTTTATTGGAGAACTATTTATTATTGTCGGAGCCTTTAGGACAGGCCACTTTTTCGTGGCAGGGATATTTATCTTAAGTCTCTGCGTTATTTTTGCAGGATTTGCAAATCAGGTAATGAAAATCTCCTTTCACGATACAACTGCCGAAGAAATTAAAATAACAGAGAAAGCAAGTATGGTATGGCCCCAGTATGCACTGCTTCTTACCTCAATTGTATTGTGCTTCTGGTTGCCAGACTCCTTGTACCAGACGATTATCGATGCGGTGGCTACCATCGGCGGAGGATATTAATGGACACAGATTTTTTAGAAATTTCAAATGGCCAGGCTTTATCCAGAGAACAGATTCCCCACCTTACTTTTGATGATTTTCAGAAAAATGCCATGAAGATTGTCTGGGGCGGAGGAAAAATTGTTCAATATTTTGGATATGCAGACAACAGCATAGTCAAGCTTATGGCTGTGTTGAGGACAGACAAACTGCTTGTTGCAGGCTGTGACGCCCCTGATGAATATCCCTCTTTCTCTAATAAATGCGAACCATTCCAATTGTTTGAGCGGGAGATTGCCGAACAGTTCGGCATTGTACCCAAGTATCATCCCTGGCTGAAAATGGTGCGTTATCATCCCAACAGCCAAGGCAAAAAAGACGTTTTTGGCAATGATTACACGGAAGATATCCCTGGAAACTACCCTTACTATTCAGTCGAAGGGGACGAAATTCATGAGGTGGCTGTAGGTCCGGTCCATGCAGGTATCATTGAACCAGGTCATTTCAGATTCAATTGTATTGGAGAACGGGTGCTGCATCTTGAAATCCAGCTTGGTTATCAGCACCGGGGCATCGAAAATCTAATATTAAAGGCAGATTCAAAACGTCTTCCAATTATCATCGAAGGTATTGCCGGCGACACTACAGTTGCAAATGGAGTATCCTTTGCCCAGGCTGTAGAAGCCCTTACATCCATTCAAACCGACCAGGGCTCCCGTATCATAAGAATCATAGGACTGGAACTTGAGCGAATTGCCAATCACGTTGGCGATCTTGGCGCCTTGAGCGGTGATGTGGCATTTTTGCCCCCTGCCAATTATTGCGGCAGGATGCGCGGTGATTTCCTGAATATGTCTCTTTTGATCTGCGGAAACCGGATGGGAAAAGGACTTGTTCGCCCGGGCGGTGTCCGTTTTTCCATTGATGATGAAATAAGCAGAGAATTAATGAGACGAATTAATGAACTTGAACCCCAGGTGGAACATGTCATCGACTTGATTTTTTCCACTTCCAGCGTAAGAGCCCGTTTTGAAGACTGCGGCATAGTAAGCACTTCCGACGCTAACCACCTTGGTCTTGTGGGGCCGGCCGGACGTGCTTGCGGTCTGCCCTATGATGCAAGGCGTACTTTTGCTACGGAATATTATCCCGGCATTGATATACCTGAAAATGCAAAAACAACCGGTGATGTTTATGCCCGGGCAAAAATGAGAGCAGAAGAAATCCTGCAATCAATCAGTATAATAAAATCTCTTTTAAAGGACACCATTGAAACAAACTGTGTTGATTCAGAAGTTTTTAACCTGCCTTCATCATCCTTTGTAGTCACGGTCAATGAAGCATGGCGCGGAGAACTCTCCCACTGCATTATTACCGATGCAGAGGGAAAAATTCTCCGTTACAAGATAAAGGACCCTTCCTTTCATAATTGGAACGGCCTTGCCATGTCGCTGAGAAATACGGAAATTTCAGATTTTCCCCTGAACAATAAGAGCTATAACCTGTCTTATTGCGGGTTTGATCTATAAATATCAACAACCTATTAACTGCCAAAGTGAGATACAATGCTCAATACACTGAAAAACAGATTTGAACAGGGATACCGGACAAGCACCTATCCAAAAAAGACGGTAGAATTGGTGCCCCGGTACCGGGGACGACCCCAGGTCCATAAAAATGCACCGTCCGATCTGGTGGTGAAATGCGCTGCAGCATGTCCCCAGGATGCAATTGATATAGATCGAAAGTTAATCAATATGGGGCGCTGCGTTTTTTGCGGAATATGCGAGAGGATCTCAGAGGGACGGTTTATCTCCTTTACCAGAGATTTTGGATATTCTGTTGCCGAGAAAGACCATTTGTTAACCGATGGTGAGATTCCATCTCTGGCCGACCATGCAAGGCAGCATTTTAAAAAGCTGTTTGGTCGTTCTTTGCAACTGCGTCAAGTCTCTGCTGCCGGTTGTAATGCATGTGAAGCAGATTTGAACGTTCTGGCCACCCCCTTCTTTGATCTAGCACGTTTTGGCATCAACTTTGTGGCATCCCCCCGTCATTCAGACGGCATTGTTGTAACAGGACCTATTTCAAGAAACATGAAAACAGCCCTGTTACAGACATATGAAGCAGTACCTGATCCTAAAGTGGTTATTGCCGTCGGCAGTTGTTCTATCTCCGGCGGACCCTTCAGGGGGAGTCCGGAAATAACTGAGGGTCTGGATAGCCTTCTTCCCGTGGATCTTTATATACCCGGCTGTCCTTCCCACCCCATGGCCAATCTGCATGCCTTTCTGAAATTTTTCAAATAGAGTATTGAGACCGGACTCCCCCTGAAGGGTCCGCCGGGGAAATGGACTAAAATTAAAGGCAGTTTCAAAACGTTTTGAAACTGCCTTTAATTTTTTTATGGTTGGAGAATGAGGGACTGAAAAAAAATGAACATCGAACGTCGAATGGGAAAAGATGAAGAAACTTCAGGAATTAATTAAGAAATGCTAAATTTTTCCGGGGCCAAAATTGTCTAAGGGGAGAACAACTCCCCTTAGACAATTTAATCATAAAATCCGGCTCTCATACTTGCTTATGGTGTCGGTATACTAATCGGCATTCCCAGAATCGGCCAGATCACCCCTACGCTCAGAGCCACACACGCAATCAGAAGGATGCTGGCTGGAATACCGTACAGAAAGAACTCACCTGTTGAAAACTGCTTTGATTCATAAGCTATTGCATTAGGAGCCGCACCCACCAGCAGGAGGAATGGCATGCCGGCTACGACCAGTGACGCAAAGAGTATCACCTCTCCAGCCACGCCAAGATATGGGGCGATAACCAGAGCCACTGGAAGTGATATGGCAATAGCCGCGACATTCATGATAAAGTTGGTCATAATCATGACAAAAAAGGCTATACTCATTACAAACACCAACGCGGATGACTCCTTGAACATCACCAGCCAGTTTACTGCCATCCATTTTGCAGCACCTGTTTCCCAGAGACAAAAACCAATGCTCATGGCTCCGGCAAAAAGCAGTATAATATTCCAGGGTACTGCTTCGAGGTCATTGATATCCAGGATTTTTACAAGGAAAAATATTACGGTTGAAACTAAAATAACTGCCGTTTTATTAAATATCTTCAACTCCGGTATAAAGGACTGCAGTGCCAGGAAAATAATCACCGCAGCAACGATGACTATGGCCATAATCTCATCCTTGGTAATCTTTCCCAACTGGGCATTGAGTTTTTTCGCTTTCTCGCGGAGTCCTGGAATGGTTTTTTTCTCGGGTTTTAGGACAACCATGAAATATCCCCACAAGGCAAAGGTCATCAGCCAGCCCGGGATAAACATGTAATATGTAAGCTGGAAAAAGCTTATATCCTGTTTCATAATATCATTATAAAAACCTATGGCCACAGCCCCGCGTGCCGCACCAAGAAGGGTCACGATACTGCCGGCGCCGGCCACATAGGCCATGCCTATAAAAAGCCCCTTGCCGAACTTGGTTTGTTTGTCACCTTCTCCGTACAGGGCATAAATAGCCATAAGCAAAGGGAATATGGTAGCGGCTACTGCGGTGTGGGCCATGATGTGAGTCATGGCTGCTGTCACCACAAAACAGCCGAGATAGATCATGCTGGTCTTTTCTCCTACAATCTCCAGCATTTTATACGCGAGACGCTTGGTCAGCCCTGTCTTGGTAAAGACCATGCCAATGACTATTGAACCGAAGATAAACAAAACAGAGGGGTCCATGAAATCCTTAAAGGCTACTTTGGCGGATCTGACCTGAAAGAGGGCCTGCAGCACCCCTATCATTATGCTGGTTACGCCTATAGGCACGACTTCAAATACCCACCAGGTGCCGGCCAGCGCAAAAACAGCCAGAGCTCCCTTGCCCGCTTTTGATAAGACAAAATGCTCCCCCATAGGATCAATAGCATCCGGCCATGGTGGAGCAAAATAGATAACTAAAAACAGGATAATCCCTATTGACATAAAAAGCAGTCTCTTCCAGTCTAATGGAGGCTTCTCAGGAGAAAGGATAATCTCATCCGGCATCTCAGGGAGGCCTTCACCTTTTGCAATTGGTTTTGCTTTTTCAGCCATAGTTCACCTCCCTTATTCTATTACAATTTTAGTAAGTTCATTAAAGACATCGCTCATGCGTAAGACACCTGCCACCTTGTCACCATCCATCACGGGCACCAGGTTGATGTCTGCCTGGAGCATTATAAAAGCCGCCTTTGAAACAGAATCATTTGCATCAACTGTCGCTATTATGGGTGTTAAGACTTCGCTAACAGGTTTTGCTGCTTCTTCTTTACATTTTGACGTAAAGGTTCCTTCAACAAGTGCAGATAAACCTGCATAATCAGCATGTTTAAGGCCCTGGTAAGGCGATTTTTCGTCCTTCCTGAGAAATTTAGGTTCTATGCCGATGAGCAGGTTTCTTAGCCTTAAGACACCCATAAGCTGATAACTTTCATCAAAAACCAGAACCATACGATTTTCGCCCAGGCCTGATTCTTTGTCATAAACGCTGTGCATCATGGCAATCGCATCCCGAATGCTCATCCAATAAGGAATGTGCGGATAATCGGTTATCTTAACCATGAGTTCCTTCACCTTTTTTGTATTTGTCATGCACACCTCCCTCTATCTTATTAAAATCTTTGCAATAAATTTGAATAATGTTGTTGAATTATATAAGATCAAGTTATTAAATTAATATAAATTGAAGCTTCCTATCTTATCCTGAACACAGAGCAATAGAGCAATGTTCATACCAAATAACAAAAAAATTATATTAATCAAATGCAACCTATTGATATATAAAGATTTAAAGATCTGCATTCTCTGCATGAGAATAATTTCAGGGATTCGATTTCGGCAAGATTTTGCCAAAACGGATAAATGTTTGCCATTTCGAAAATGGCTGGGTTGGATTACAGAAGAAAATTTATGCAGATAAGCGAAAAGAATTTTTATGAAATGCTGGTTAATTTCTTGTAAATATACCGGCATTATCCCAAAGATTCTATAATATCATATTTTTTTATCTTTCTCCATAGAGTCGTTCTTGGGATATCAAGAATTTTTAAAGCCCTTACCTTATTATAATTAGTGGCCTCAAGCACCCTGATTATATGAGCTTTTTCTTCTTCATAAAGAGGAAGCAAATCTTTGTTCTCAATAATCGCAATACGTATCAATATGTTTTCATCGTTTTTTTTCAACGACAAATTTTCTCCAGCAGCAATTTGCTTTTATTATCTTAGGTTTTATTAAAATCCGCAGGAATGTTTCTAGAGGGGAGAATTACGGTAAATCTTGTATATTTTCCTTCTTCGGTTTCAAGATTGATCTGTCCACCGTGCATTGTAATGATTCCATGTGAAACAGAAAGACCCAGTCCAGTGCCCTTTCCCGACCCTTTTGTAGTGAAAAACGGATCAAATATATTAGGCAAAATATGAGAGGGTATTCCGCAGCCATTGTCTTCTACCTGAACAGCCAAAAATCCAGGACTATCGGCTTTTTTAAGATTTATTTTAATATTTCCCCCTTTTTCGACAGCATCTAAGGCATTAAGAATCAGGTTTAAAAAAACCTGCTTCAATTGCTGTTTATCCCCGCGTATACGAGGAAGGTCGGGCTGAATTTGAGTTTCTATTTTCACTCCGGATACTTTAGCTTGATTCAGCGTTAATTTAATTGTTTCGCTAACCAGCATTCCCAGATCAAGAGGTTCGGAGACAGACTCGCTTTCTCTTGCAAAATCCAGCAGATTGCGCACTATGCTGCGAGACCTGTCTGCTTCGTTAATGAGATCGTTTATCATTTCAAGCAGCTCATCTTCAGACAGGCCATTATGATCCTCAAGCATGGCATGTGCTGTGAGCATTATATTGTTTAGCGGATTGTTCAATTCGTGAGCCACACCGGCTGTTAAAGTTCCGACTGCTCTAAGTTTGTGTGACTCCACCATCGTTAATTCATGTGATTTAAGCTCTTTAAGCATTTGGTTGATAGCCACCTCCACTGCTGTAAATTCACCACGGTATCTGCATATTGGCGGAACCAGAGAAAAGTCTCCTTTTGCTATTCTTTGAGTGCTTTCAATAAGGAGATTAAATGGCTTTATCAACCTTTTTGAAAGAAAATGTACCAAAAAAATTGTTAACAACAAAACAACTGCAAAACAGTAAATAGGTATCCTCTGAATAAGGCGGAGCATAGCATTCATGGAATTCTGTTCCTTATAAACCAGAGCAGCCGCTACTTTAACCATCTCAGCGCCGTGTTTTCGCAAGGAAGTTTCGATCTTGTGTTTTTTTCCAGCATTCACAATCCCATTTTTTTTTAACACCGTTAGCTCTTGCAGAAGGCTCCTGTATTTCTCAAGGTTCTCAATCATGTTTGCTGTCTCTTCTGCTGATAAAACAGTCATGAGCTTTTTCAGGTTTTGGGATAAAAGAGTTTTTGCATTACCGGTGATCTGAATTGCGTCTTCGAGATTTGTATCATACAGAAAATAGTTTTTTTCCCACCTTCTGGCTTGCTCTATATAAAAAAGATATCTTTCAGTGGTTTGAACGAAGGAAATCTTTTTTTGTATACAGTTTATGACTATAACGGAACCAATAATAATAGCCATCGACAAAAAGGAGAAAAGAATAAACAACAGCAATATATGTAGCCGAAGGCTAAAACGTGGCCGTGCAAGCAGGTTCCGCCCTTCGGTATCGAGTGCAGGTTTTTTTTCTGAATTGTTTATAAAGCTGGATTTAAATTCAAGAGAATTTGTCATAACATGTATCTAATCGATTTTTATATTAATCAGAATTTAAAATTTAATATATTTCACGATAATCTTGAAATATCAAGCAATAGATTTTTCCATTCCAGCAATTTTTATGCTTTTGCTATAATTTTTTTATAGCCAAGTGAATCAGCTGCTTTTGCTATTACAGAACGAAGATCATCAGGCGTGAATGGCTTGGCAATCATATCAAAAGCGCCTTTGTCCATTGCTTCACGAGCCAGAGTTACTGTTGCATAGCCTGTAATAATAATAACTTTGGTTTTGTCTGATTTTTTTCGCACTTCTTCCAGAATCTGTATACCGTTAACATCACCCATCATTATATCGGTAACAACAATATCAAACTCCTTTTCATTGATCCTGTTTAGAGCTTTTTTGGGATCTTCAAATACTTCTACATCATAACCAACTTTTTCAATCGCAGGTCCCAACCTGTTTCCAACTATAGCTTCATCATCCAGTAACAGGATCTCTAAATTTTCTTTCATTTTTTTACCCTCCATATATCTTAAAATAGATTACTGCCCATGGGCAACCGTTGTAAATAAATCATAATCTATAAAAACTTCAATGTGTTTGACCCCTTCGATTCTCATTACCTTTTGTTTCATTTCTAATACCTTATCCTGCGCCTTTTTCTTTATTGCTTTGGTATATGTATATACGGTTCCTTCATCGGATTTTACCTGCATTTTTGAATCTATATCAGCCAGAGTCGCCCTAACACGACATGACATCGCAACATTTTTCATGCATCTTAATGAATATGTCATGGGCTGAAATTTTTTGTGTTTTACAGTACCAATAATGGTCTCCAGAGCACCTTCCACATCATCATCCTGTATATGTCCGATATTTATTACCAGATCATATAAGTTCGGATCTGTAAGGTCTATATTGTAAACAGCTTCAGCCCATTTCTTTTGCTGATTATCTTCCTTGACAAGTGTTTTACATGCCTTGTCCTGAGATACATTATCCAGCTTCATTCTATTTTTTATTCTGCTCTCTAAATCAGCGATAATCTGAACTTTGAGAACATGGGAAACCTCCTGGATAAGTGGAAGTACGACGACTCCATAATATACTATATTATTTTTTAACAAATATTCTGCGATCAAAGTCTCAATAAATATTATGTATTCGGGCTTAGCCTTAGAAAACATACCAACGCTTGATGGTGTTTCTTTAAGAGCTCTCATAATATTTGATTCAGGAACACCGAATTCCTTGGAAACCAGTGATGAAATATTTTCACTATCTATGTACTCGTAATTCAATCTTTTGGCAGCGCTTTTGGCTATTTGCCTTCCATTGCTGTAAGAACCTGCGGTAATAGTTATAATGGACACTTTTGCCCCTCCTCAAAATATGTTTTAAAGTTTTTTATATATTTCCCATGACCTGATTAAACGCCGTAAAATAAATAAAGCATGCCGATTAATACTACTATAAATAATACAGTCATAATCCCGCCGGCTTTTATAAAATCTACACTCCTATACCTGCCGGGCCCCATATAAAGCGCATTAACCTGATGTGTCGGCAGCATAAACGAATTTGAAGTCGCCAGGCCTACCACAAGTGCAGCCATCCTGGGATCTGTGCCCGCAGCCATAGCCATATTAACCACAAGCGGTACAAGAAGTACTGTGGCGCCCACGTTCGAAATAACGAGAGTAAAAAAAGTGGAAAGTACTGCTATCGCTGTCAGAAGCACAATAGGAGAAACATCTCCTATTAAATTAAGAATAGTGTAAGCAATCCATGCTGCAGTACCGGTCTTCTCGGTTGCAATGCCAAGGGGTATCAGGCCGGCCAAAAGAAAAATCGTTCGCCAGTCAACAGATTTGTATGCTTCGTCAATCGTCAGAACTCGGCAAACAATCATTCCAAAGGCTCCGGTCATAAGGCATACAGACAACTGAATTTTGAATATAATTATCATTACAAGAGCTACCGCCAGCCAAAAACCAGATATTAAAGCCTTCTCTGGTTTAAGAACTTCACTTACCGGAGTCGTAAAAATAAAATTATGTCTTTCCTGTAAAATATTAAACCGTTCCCAGGTGCCTTGAAGCAGTATTGAATCACCTGAGCGTAATACAAAATCTGACAGTCCGGAATAAAAAGCTTTGTCTGAGCGGTAAATCGCCAGGGGATTCACCTGAAATTGTTCCCAGAAGTGGGCTTTTCTGAGGGTTTTGCCGATTAGATCGGAACGTGGGGCAACAACCGCCTCAATTGTTCCGGATACAGCTTCTGACATTTCATTCTGAAATACATCTAATGAGCTTTTAATTTGCATGCCCAGTTCTTTAGCCATTTTTTCGGCATTTTGCTTCAGCCCATAAACCGCTATATCGCTGTCAGACCTTATCTCCGTGTCCGGGGCAGCGGAAAGGACCTTAAAACCGTCCCTTCCGGCAATTGCAACCACATTCACCAAATATTTTTCTCTGATATCTTTAATAGTCAGCGGGTCCCTGAAATCGGTGAAATCACCAGGCACTTTTAATTCAAAAGCATCACCAATATCTTCGTAGGAACTTTCTAAACCTATAGATTTATCAGAAGAAACACCATCACCAACTTTTCCTTTAGGCAGCACAAACCGCCCGAAAAGGATGAAGAATGCAATTCCTGACCCGACCAGCGCCAGGCCGATAGGCGACACATCAAAAAGTCCGAAGGGCTTAAGATTAAAGGGCGCCAGTAAATCGTTGAGAAGAATCAACGGACTGCATCCAACCAGGGTGATAGTTCCCCCCAGAATTGCGCAAAAACCAATAGGCATGAGCATCTGGGAAAGCGATATGTTCATTGATTTACTCACGCGCTTAATAGCGGGAAGAAAAAGAGCCGCAGCTCCGATGTTCTGCATAAAACTTGAAATTCCAGCTACAGTGGCGCCCATTGCTATAATAATACGCGATGAGCTGTTGCCGGCTATTTTCATAACAGGCTTAACCACTCTGTTTATAACACCGGTTTTGTCAAGGCCGGCGCCTATGATAATAACTGCAATGATGGAAATAACTGCGTTGCTGCTAAAACCGGAAAACGCCTCTTTAGGTGTAACTAAATGAAGCAAAGGAAGTGTAATCGTCATTAGTATAGCTACCATATCAACGCGAATCCATTCGACAATAAAAAGGAATACCGCCACTCCAATCATAAACATAACTAAAATCATTTCTGTTGTTAACGCATTAGCTCCCATAAATACTCAATCTCCTTTTTTGTCACATTTAATTTTCTTTCTCTTTTTCCTTTACAGTCAATATACGGCATGACGTCATCTGAACCAGCAAAGATATATTTTTCTTTATTAAATCTATATTCAAAAAATATGCCGGATGCATTTATTCAATAATTATAAATAGTTATATTTTTAAGGGCGTTTAGAAGCAATTGATCAATGTTTCAATGTGAAACTTTTTAAAATGCATTAATTATATTTCAGCCTAATCCGAGTCTTATTTGGGCAGATACTTGGAATTGTGTTTTATTTTGGGACTATGTTTCATTTTGGAATTAACGTTGCGCCCGGAAAGGAAAATACCCGGAAGGGAAAAATATTATTTAACATGTAAAAAAGACGAGTTTTTATTTTATCTTATTATTCGATATCATTTCCGGTATATCGACAGCGTCTATGCCTTTTTCATTAAATATTCTTTTTTCGCAAGCCAACCGCAACTTTTCAATAAGTTCATCTTGATTAAAAGGCTTCATAAGATAGTCAAAAGCCCCCAACTTCATACCTTTGATGGCGACTTGAACTGAGGCATGGCCGGTAAGCATTATTACCTCTGTCATTGGCTTGATTTTCTTTATTTCTCTGAGGGTTTCTATACCATCCATTCCCGGCATCAGTACATCAAGCAGCACTACAATAAAATCCTGTTTCTTAATTATTTCCAGGGCTTCATTGCCGTTCATTGCCGTACTGATATCAAAATCCTTTTTTATCAAGAATCTTGAAAGGTACTTAAGCATTATTTCTTCATCATCAACAAGTAATATCTTGTGCTTCATTGTCCACTCCTGATTATAAATTCATAAAAAAAAAGCTAATCAAATTATAACGATACTGTCAATTAAAAACAAATATCCCGCCAATATTCCTCTAAGAGTACAAACACAAACACCGGTTATGGCTCACTGTTGTTTCGCCTGCGGCGGGGTAACATTTTTCATATTGCTTGAGATAGTTGATAAGTCCGTGAACCATGGAACTTTGACTATTTACGATTAATATGCTAAATTGTTAATTATGTTTGGATTAAGGCAGGCAATAAAAAAAATATTTTGGGGTAAAAAGCAAAAAAGCCCAACTTCCGAAAAATCGCACGACGATGTCATACGTTCCCTCTTCAAAACAAAGTACTGGAACTTTAAAAGTCTTCTAAGCATTAATAACACAATCCTTGAGATCATGTCGGAAATGGAACTTGCTTTGCGTGGGAATCAAAGATTCGGCATGGAATTCATTCGTGCGAACTGCACATCCATCTCAGTAAATATATATAAACTAATTGAAAAAATGAACGATATTTCCGACCATCGTTATGAAACGCTCTATCATGCTTTTGCTGATATTCAATATAAAATAAATCAAACACTGGAGGAGAGGGGAAAATCAATTGAGGGTGAGCTGGTACTGTCAATTGAAGAGATAAATAAAGACAGCTCAAACCACACCGGCAGCAAAATGGCTAATTTAGGCGAAATTATGAACATGACAGATCTTAATGTTCCGCATGGTTTTGTTGTTACTGCCACTGCATATAATCTATTCATAGATCATAGCGTCCTTCAAAAAAATATCAACCAGCAGCTCCAATCTGTTGATATTGAAGACATAAAAATGCTGGAAATGGCCAGTTCAAATATACAAAAACTTATCATGCAATCACCCATTCCTCCAGAACTTGAAAGAGCAATACTTGAAGAATACAGACGTCTGGAAGAAAAAACAGAAAAAGGTGTAAAAGTTTCTATGCGCAGCAGCGCCTTAGGTGAAGATAGTCAGGACTCCTCTTTTGCAGGTCAATACCACACAGAACTGAATGTCAGTTATAACACACTGATTAACTCATATAAAATAATTCTTGCCGGCAAGTATTCTCCTCAGGCTATTATATATCGCTTTAACAAGGGCTTTCGTGACGAAGATATTGTTATGTGCGTCGGATGCATGGCCATGGTTGAATCTGTTTCCAGCGGAGTTATGTATTCGAAAGACCCGGGAGATATTCACAATGACCTGATATTTATAAATGCAGTGCCTGGATTGGGAAAATCAGTGGTTGAGGGCAGCACATCACCTGATTTGTTTGTAACCTCCAAGGGAAATACGATTCGACTTGTTAAAAAAGAAATTCATGTTAAAAATCAGAAAATTTTATCATTTTCAAATAAAGAATTACATTTTATTGAATTAGATAGAGAAGAACAGGATAAGCCGGCAATCACAGATTATCAATCCCTCTCTCTATCAAAGATAGCCGTTATTCTTGAGAATCACTTTAAAATGCCTCAAGACATTGAATGGGCTATAGGAAAAGATGGTTCAGTCAAAATACTGCAAAGCCGTCCCTTGAAACAGTTAGATAAAGAAGATAGCAATATTAAAAATACCTTCAACATAAAAGTTCAAAACAAAATAATACTAAATGGAGGTATTGCAGCCAGCCCCGGTGTAGCCTGCGGCCCTGCATTTATACTCACCTCAGCAGATGAAACAAAACAATTTCCTAAAGGGGCTGTTTTAGTAGCAAAAAACTCTTTACCCCGGTGGGCTGCACTATTAAACCGGGCTGCTGCCGTTGTAACCGACCGTGGAGGAATTGCAGGGCATCTTGCCACAGTTTCAAGAGAATTCGGTATCCCGGCGCTTTTTGATACTCTCGTAGCTACAGACAGAATTAAAAATGAAAACATAATCACAGTTGATACCTATGCACGGAAAGTCTATGAGGGAAAAGCAGAGGCATTATTAAGAGAGTCTTCTGCGCGAGGCATCAGTACAATTAAAGGGAGCCCTGTTTATATAACGCTTAAAAGAATACTAAAGCATATCACCCCGCTAAATCTTATTGATCCAAAAGGTGATAATTTTACGCCTGATGGCTGCCACACATATCATGATATCACCCGATTTTGCCATGAAAAGGCTGTAAAAGAAATGTTTGATTCCGGCAAAAACAACAGGAAAATCAGCGCGGGGGAAAGACTGGTTATAAATGATGTGCCGACACAGTGGTTGATTGTTGACTTGGGCGATGGCTTAAAAGGATCGAAGGGAAAAGATAATGTAAGACTCGAAAATATAGCGTCGGCCCCAATGTTAGCCCTCTGGGAGGGAATGACAGCGGTAGAATGGGATGGCCCCCCTCCGATAGATACCAGAGGGTTTATGTCCATCATGGTTGAATCTACCATGAATCGTGATCTATGCGCATCGAGTCAGTCCAGTTATACGCAGAACAACTGCGCTATTATTTCAAAAAACTTTTGCAATCTCAGTTGCCGATTTGGCTATCATTATTTGATTGTACAGACCTTTGTCAGCGATAAGTCCAGAGAAAATTACATAAGGTTTTGTTTTAAGGGTGGTGCGGCAGATCATAACAGAAAATTCCGCAGGATGAAGCTTATAGAAGAAATCTTAGCCAGACATGATTTTCAGGTTGAAATCAATGAAGATTATATGAATGCCAATATCGAGGGATATGATAAATTTTCTACAATAAACCGTCTTAAGATACTTGGATATCTTACAATGCATACAAGGCAACTTGATATGATAATGGGCAACCCTGCCAGAGTAGCTTATTACAAGGAAAAATTACTGAAAGACATCAGCTTCTGGTTTCCACAACCAGGTGGATAGGCTGATTACAATGCGTTAATTGTCAGATAAGCGATGTATCCAACATATCCTGATAAAAGGACAACTCCATCCTTTTTCATAAGCATGTATTTCTTTCTCATCATTAGCCAGGGTAAAAAACTGATGAACATCATAACCAGGTAATCAATTAGTAAACCGCTCTGAATAAAACCGCCTGGAATCAAAATAGGCCTAACCAACGATGCAACTCCAAGTACTCCAAGTATATTGAAAATGTTACTCCCCAAAAGGTTGCCAAGGCTGATATCCATCTCCTTTCTTATCGCTGCAACAACAGAAACGGCAAGTTCAGGCAGCGAAGTCCCGAAAGCAACCATCGTCAGACCGATAAACTTTTCACTTACCCCAAATATTTTCATTATCTTTACTGCTGAATCAATCAGTATCTCCGCGCCTGATACTACAAATACAATCCCTGCAAAAATAAGTGTGATTTGTTTTACCTTTGAGGGAATATATTCAATTTCATCACCTGCAAGCTCTGAAGTATAGTTTTCTTTGCTTGCTGTATATTTTGTTTCTTTCACAGCAAAGCGATAGTTAAACCAGGTGTAAAGGACGATTCCACACAGCATGGTAACACCCTCGAAGCGCCCGATTTTAGAATTAAGAGAAATAAGCAAGAGGTACAATGAAACCACTATAATAATAGGTATATCCCGCTTAACTACAGATTTATTACTTTTAATGGGCATAAATAAGGAAACAAGTCCGAGGACAAGAGCGATGTTGCAAATATTGCTTCCTACAACGTTTCCCACAGCGATCATGCTTTTTTGTTGCAAAGAAGAGATAACACTTACAACGAGCTCTGGCGCCGAAGTGCCGAATGCAACCACCGTCAAGCCTATAACCATAGGCGTTAAACCAAGACTTCGCGCGAGACTGGATGCACCTTTTACAAGCCACCCTGCCCCATAGTAAAGCATCAATAATCCTATAACAAATAAAGCCCAGGCAAGTATCATACCTTAAATCTCCCTTTATAAAGCCATCAATACTGATGGTCTCGTAAAAAGTCAGATTCGTCGAATATGTCATTTCGACAGCATGGAGAAATCTTATTTTTTCAATAGGTTGCAGAATAAAGATTTCTCGTTTCACTCGAAATGACAGGCAAGAGGGACTTTTTACGAGTTCATCAAGTTTAGAAGACCAAAAAATAATCTGCTGTGAGGTGGATTTTGGATGAGATGTTCGAAAAGCTGAATTGGATTGACAATATATTCTTTACGTAGGGTTAACATCCTATCTGTAATTAAGGAAGACCCCCGCCAAATAGCCGTGTTAGAAGGTCTTTGAGCCAAAGCTCAAAGTGGGCGCCTTATAGTTTTTTTAGGCTTTTCTGTACAAGCAGAACATGCTCACCAAAACCAGTGAAAGCTCCCTTAAATATGAATGTTGGGTCAAAGAACATCTTCTAATCACGAACACGGCAGGGGCCGTACCTTTTAAAAGCGATCCGCTTATTCATTTGGTTGCAACCTGATAGCTGCCTATATTATTGCATATTAGCGCTTAATGTACGTATTAAGCTTGCTGAACGTTCAGAAAGCTCCTGTAATAAATTCGAATAATTCCTTTTTAGCTCAAAATTTTCATTAGCAATGTTTAGAGCAGCTGAAATCAATATCGCCAGTTTCGTAATATCAGATGCTTTACCTGATTGCTGAGTTTCAACCCTGGCGATCTCTTTTACCAGCGATTCAGCGACCTCTTTTGCCTCTGTGATTTCTGATTCAGTTTTAAATGAATAAGGCTGCCCAAATAGCTCTATTGTTACAAGTTGTTCCAATGAATAAGTATTCTTCCTTTCATCTTGTTGGCCGCTGGTATTAAGATTCTATGACATTATTTAATCTAACCAACAAACCATCAACCTTTGACCGTACCAAATCCCTTTCTTCTAAATAACTCTCTTCCGCCTCAACCCTACCTTGAAGCTCCTGTTCCAACTTTTCAATCGTTTTTCTAAGTTCTGCATTAGTCGGTTCATGTGACTTGCAGACATCAATCAATCTTACAACTTTTTCTTCAATTTCTTCAAACTGTCGCAAAATAAACTCGTTATCCAATCTTACACCTCATTATTTATATTCAATCTTTTTTATAAGCTAAAGTCAAGATATTTTACCCAACCTTTTATGCATGATAGCCTCAACCATTATTAAATCCTGACAGGTATTAACACCTATAACCTCTTCATAATCTCTACCCGCCAATACGCCGACAACCTTTTTTTCTCTATATCCTATTTCGACTATATCTGTAAGATAAAGTTCGGCTTGAGCATTATCCGATTTTATCTTTCCCAAAGAATCTAATAAAAATTCCTTTTTTACGCAATAGATGCCTGCATTTATAGTCTTTATCCTTTTTTGTTCATCTGTTGCATCCGCTTCTTCAACTATTTTGGAAACGTGCAAGTCTTCATCCAATATAAGCCTGCCGTAACCTGTAGGATTGTCGATCTCAACCGCTAAAAGGGATATGTCGCGTTTTGCCTTAATATGATCATCTATAAGCCGTATAACGGTATCTGAACTAAGCAGCGGCACATCACCGCATAATATAACCACATCTTCTATATGTTCAGGTATATAAGGCAACGCACACAAAACAGCATGACCTGTTCCGAGCTGATCTTTCTGCACAGCATAAATCAACTCATCATTTCCCTTTGCTGATACTATTTCACGTATCTCATCAGCCTGGTTGCCTACAACCAGTATCACATTATTTCCGGCAACCCTTTTTGCTGTTTCAACAACATACATGACCATGGGTTTGCCAAGAATTTTATGCAGCACCTTGGCCTTGCCGGACTTCATGCGTGTACCCATTCCTGCCGCAAGAATAATAACAGCAACATTTTTAATAATATTTTGCATCTATCACCGGCTTTAATTAATAAAAAAGGGCAAACCATATTATGGTCCGCCCTTGTTGCAACATTTATAAAAGAATTGACCTGCTATTTCAGACCAAAAACAGGTTTTATATCAATTATTACACCCTTATCTTCTTATTTCAGTAATCTTAAGACGATGCAGAGCCCTTAGCAAAGCGGCTCTGGCTCTTTCATAATTAATATCCGGTTTCTTTGAGGCCAAACGCTCCTCTGCTCGTTTTATTGCCTGTTTAACCCGTTCAACATCAATATCGCGTCTTCTTTCGGCAGACTCGGCTAATACAGTAACCTTATCAGGAAGCGCCTCTGCAAATCCACCGCTGATAAAAACGCACTTTTCAACCCCATTAGCATCTTTATAACGAAGCGTACCCAATTTAAGGGTTGTCAAAAAAGGGGTATGGCCTATCAAGACACCAAACTCTCCAAGGGCACCTGGCGCTACAACTATTTGAGCGTCTTCACTCACAACAGATGTTTCCGGTGTAACTACTTCTAATCGAATATTTCCAGCCATAATTTACCCTCTTTCTTATATTTTTATGCAGCAGCCATCTCTTTGGCTTTTTCAACCACCTCTTCTATCCCGCCAACCATGTAAAATGCCTGCTCAGGTAGATCATCATGTTTCCCCTCACAGATTTCCTTAAAGCCTCGAACAGTATCTTCGATTTTCACATATTTACCAGCTTTTCCGGTGAACACTTCAGCAACATGAAATGGCTGTGAAAGAAATCTCTGGATCCTCCTTGCGCGTCCCACGGTAATTTTATCCTCCTCAGAGAGTTCGTCAATTCCGAGAATTGCGATAATATCCTGAAGCTCCTTATATTTTTGCAGCATATTCTGAACCATACGTGAGACCTGATAATGTTCTTCGCCAATATAAGCGGCATCAAGAATCCTGGAGGTTGAATCAAGCGGATCCACGGAAGGGTAAATCCCGAGCTCGGTGAGCGCACGTGATAAAACAACAGTTCCGTCAAGATGGGCAAATGTTGTCGCAGGCGCCGGGTCTGTCAAGTCATCTGCCGGCACATACACACACTGAACCGCTGTAATAGAACCTTTATTAGTTGAAGTAATCCTTTCTTGAAGCTCGCCAAGATCAACTGCCAGTGTCGGCTGGTATCCCACAGCAGACGGCATCCTTCCAAGGAGGGCTGAAACCTCTGAACCGGCCTGAGTAAAACGGAATATATTATCGATAAATATAAGAACATCCTGTCCTTCTTCATCCCGGTAATATTCTGCAGCAGTCAAAGCAGAAAGCGCAACACGCGCCCTTGCTCCGGGAGGTTCAGTCATCTGTCCGTAAATCAGGGCAGCTTTAGGAAGAACTCCGGACTCTTTCATTTCACGGTAGAGGTCATTCCCCTCACGAGTCCGCTCGCCAACACCTGCGAATACGGAAATTCCGCCGTGCTCCATGGCGATGTTATTAACCATCTCCATCATAACGACCGTTTTGCCCACTCCTGCGCCGCCAAACATTCCCATTTTGCCGCCACGGGGGAAAGGCACAAGCAGGTCGATCACCTTAACACCGGTTTCAAGAACTCGAACCGACGTGTCCTGTTCGGTAAATTTTGGGGCTTCCCGGTGAATGGGCAACATCTTTTCGTGGCTTACCGGCCCCAGGCCATCCACTGGTCTTCCAACCACGTTTAGAACGCGACCCAACCCTGCTGCGCCAACCGGCATCATAATAGGCTTGCCTGAATCCTTCACCGGCATTCCGCGCACAAGACCGTCGGTAACATCCATTGCAATGGTGCGAACAACATTGTCACCCAGATGTTGAGCAACCTCAACAACAAGATTATCCGGCTCATCGTTGATGGTTTTGTTGCTAATCAAAAGCGCTGTATAAATTGTAGGCAATTTACCCTGCTCAAACTCAACATCAACAACAGGCCCCATGACCTGAGTAATTTTACCTATGTTCTCTCCCATCTATAGACCTCCAAATTTATTATATATTAACTGTTTTCCAGTTTTACCCTTTTAGCGCTTCAGCGCCACCGACAATATCCATCAAATCAGCAGTAATTGACGACTGCCTGGCCTTATTATATGCAAGCGTTAAAGCATCAACCATGTCATCACAGGCTTTTGTTGCATTATTCATAGCGTTCATGCGCGCTGCATGTTCGCTTGTGGATGTTTCCAGAAGTGCGCCGTATAATTGAACATAAACATGCCTTGGAAGCATATCGCCAAGCAGCTCATTTGTTGAAGGCTCGCAGATGTGCTCTGCCAGATACGGCGTTTCCTCGTCTTCAGCCTTTTTTTCACCCGATTCAATAGGCTGTATCGGCAAAATCTGCTGCATTACCGGGGTCTGTCTTGCCATGCTAATAAATTCTGAATAAACCATGTAAACTTCATCATATTCTTCATCTAAAAACCCATCAACAGCCCTCTGCCCGGCAACAGTTGCGATGTTAAATCCAAATTTTGCCCCCACGATCCCAAGATGTTCACCTAAAATCTGGAAACCGCTTCTACGGCACCAGTCACGTCCCTTTTTTCCAAAATTGGTAAATACGACTTCTATGTTTTGCTCAGATTTTTCCTTTGCAAATTTTTCAGCCATTGAAATAAGATGTGAATTAAAGCCGCCGCATAATCCCTTGTCTGAAGTACACAAAATAACATGTATTTTCTTAACTTCCTCTCGGGGTATCAACAACGGGCTTGCTTCCTCCCCTGCCTTTTCTGCAAGGCTCCCCAGAACATCAGCAAATTTTAAGGCATATGGCCTAAACGCATTCATCTTCTGCTGGGCGCCGCGCAGCTTGGAAGTGGCCACCATATTCATGGCCTTTGTTATTTGCTTTGTCTTTTTAACTGCTGATATCTTTGTTTTAACTTCTTTTAAAGTCGCCATAGAGCCCAGCCTTTATTTTATTGTATCTTTAAACTCTTCGCCGTAAGCCTTAAATGCCTCTGCCATTGTCTTGTCCAGATCGTCTGAAATTTCCTTTTTCTCTGCAAGCTCGGTAAATATTTTGGGGTATCTTTCCTCTAAGAATGTGTAAAGACCTGCTTCATATTTTGCCAGAACATCGAGAGGATACTTGTCAAGGAATCCTTTTGTTCCTGCATAAAGTATCGACACCTGCTTCTCCATCGACAAAGGCTGATATTGCGGCTGTTTTAATGTTTCAACCAGCCTTGCGCCCCTTGTTAACTGGGCCTGTGTTGCTTTATCCAGATCGCTGCCGAATGCTGCAAACGCCTCCAGTTCCCGGTACTGGGCCAGATCGAGTCGAAGAGAACCTGCCACCTGCTTCATAGCCTTAACCTGGGCTGCCCCTCCAACCCGTGAAACAGAAAGTCCGACATTAATCGCCGGCCTGACACCGGCAAAAAACAGAGCAGGTTCAAGGTATATCTGCCCATCGGTAATGGAAATAACATTTGTCGGGATATAGGCGGACACATCACCGGCCTGGGTCTCAATAATCGGCAATGCTGTCAGGGAGCCTGCTCCAAGCTCGTCGTTTAGCTTGGCAGCACGCTCAAGGAGTCGAGAATGGTTATAAAAAATATCGCCGGGAAATGCCTCGCGTCCCGGAGGTCGCCTCAAAAGCAAAGAAACCTGACGATATGCAACAGCCTGTTTTGAAAGATCATCATAAATTATCAGCGCATGCATTTTGTTGTCCCGGAAATATTCCCCCATGGCGCATCCCGCATAAGGAGCAACATATTGCAATGTCGCCGGATCACTGGCGCATGCAGCTACTATGGTTGTGTATTCCATAGCTCCATGCTTTTCAAGAATAGCATGGACCTGGGCAACTGTCGATTTTTTCTGGCCGCATGCGACATAAATGCAATATACATCCTGCCCTTTCTGATTAATGATGGCATCGACTCCGATTGCTGTCTTGCCGATCTGCCGGTCACCGATGATAAGTTCGCGCTGGCCACGGCCGACAGGTGTCATAGAATCAATGGCTTTTAAACCGGTATAACATGGTTCATGCACACCCTTTCGCTCAATAACGCCGGGCGCAACCATCTCAACCCTGCGGAACTCTTTTGCATCAATGGGCCCTTTACCATCAAGAGGTTCGCCCACTGCTGACACCACGCGTCCCAGCATAGCATCACCCACAGGAACCTGGGCAATACGTCCGGTACGCTTGACCATATCACCCTCTTTAATATGGATATCTTCACCCATAATGGCGACACCCACATTATCTTCTTCGAGGTTCAACACAAGCCCCAGAATATTGCCCGTAAATTCAACAAGTTCCAATGCCATGGCTTTTTCAAGACCATATATCCTGGCAATACCATCACCTACCGACAACACGATTCCTGTCTCACTTAATTCAACCTTCTTGTCGTAATCTGTGATCTGCTCCCTAATTATTTGACTTATTTCTTCAGCTTTTAGTTCCATTATACACTCTCACCCCTTTTTAAAAAGATTCTCTCATGTTGAGTAATTGTGTTTTAACACTGCCATCTAAAACAAGATCCCCAATCCTCGTGACAATTCCCCCGATAAGCTCAGGGTCCTGCCTTACCTCAAGAATAACATCCTTACCAGTTCTTTTTGACAGGGCATTGCTTATCTTTTCAACGGTTTCGGATGAAAGCTCAGTAGCCGAAACCAGCTCGGCACGCGCAATCCCTTTTAATTCATCAGCAAGCTTGTGATAAAACTCATTGATACTTCGCAGGAATCTAATCCTTCCTTTATCAAAAAGCAACAGGAGGTATGATGTCATAATTTTAGAAGGATTCAATTTGCCGATAATTGCCTGCAAAACCTGTTTCCGACTTGAAAGATCATAAAGAGGATTACAAATCGCCTGCTCAAGCTCCGGCTCTTTATCAATTAAACCCGCGATGTTATCCAGCTCCTCCCTATAGATTTCAGCCTGGCCGTCATCTTTACCTATAAGTAGAAGCGCCTTGGCATAACGCCGCGCTATAGCCAAATTTTTCATTATGCCACCACCTTCTCTAAATATTCGTTTATAAGTCTGTCCTGATCTTTGCTGTTAATTTTACTTTTTATAATCTCTTCAGCCTTTATGAGGGCATTTGCAAAGGTCTCTTTCTGTAGCTTTGATTTCGCCTGTTTAAATTCACTATCAATATTTCTACTGGCTTGCTCTTCAAGTTTTTTAGCTTCTGATTCAGCCTCCTCAAGTATTCTTGCCTTGGCCTCATTCCCCTGCTTAATGTATCCTGCAATTATCTCCTCGGCCTCCTTGTCTAACAGCAAAAGCCTTTCGTTATATTCGGCCAGCCTCTTCTCAGCCTCTTTTTTCTTAACTTCCAGCTCATTTAGCTGATCCTTTATCCCTTTAATGCGCGCATTTAGCGCCTGAGCCACAGGCTTCCGTAAAAGGAAAAACAGGCCTACGATTAAAACAGTAAAATTCATGACTTTATAAGTATCTGTAGCCACCCAACCTTTTGTCCCGTGCTCCCCTCCGGATGAACTCCAGGCAACTCCGGAAAATATTAAAACCGCAACGACAATCATAATAACTGTAATTAAATTACGCTTCCGGCTAATACCAGGCTCTTTTTTATTAAACAGCTTCATTCAAAAGCCCTCCCCAGAATTTTTTTACCAATAGCATTCGCAAATAAATCAAGTTCTTGCCGCAACGACTCACTGGCGACTTCAACATCTTTCACAATTTTTGCGCGAATCTCCGCCAAGTCTGCCTGAGCCTTTTTATTTATTTTTTCAATTATCTCTCTTTCTTCATCAGCGGCTTCCTGCAACAAAACCCCTTTTTCATTCAATCCCTTGGCCTTTGCCTCCTTAATTTCCAGGCTAAATGCATCATCTTTTTCCTTTATATCCTTCCCGACCGTATCGATTCTCTGATCGAGACCGGCAATTTTTTCCTTTCTTTGGATCAGAATCTTCCGGATCGGTTTATATAAAACGACATTTAAAATCCATATTAAAAAGATGAAATTGACGATCTGTATAAAAAGTGATCCATCAAGACTAACCATAAGAAATCCTCCATCACATTATTATAATTAGAGCTGTATTTTAATAAAAAATCGTTTCTATGACCCCGGCGCTCTATAGCACCTGCAACAGCATATTGTCAAAGGTTTTTTTCAGGTTTTATTTGTCTTTAAATTATTAAGTTTTTTAGCGGAATCTATCGGCTTTTCTGATGAAATTCCCCTGTTTTTCATGCTGCATTTTCCATTAAACACAGCACCGGCTTCAATTAAAATAACATTTGTCTGAATATCGCCGATAACACGGCCAGGAGGATAAATTTCAATCCTGTTGTTTGTATTTATACTGCCGTTAATCTCACCCATGATGATTGCCTTATCAACAACAATCTCTGCATCAACAACGGCCTTTTCTCCTACGATGACCGTACCTCCATTGCTACAAATCTTTCCTTTAACCTTTCCATCTATCCTTATAGTACCCCGAAATTCGATTTTTCCTTCAATACAGGTATCAGGACCCAAAAATGTGTTTATCGAGTCTGCCTTCTTTCCTTTTTTCATACATACCTCAAATGCAGGTGTTAAGTGTTAGGTGTCCCTACTCAGCAATAAACCGCCTCATGCTTATATTCATTAAGATACCAATGCAGATCATTACAGTTATTATTGATGAACCGCCATAACTGATAAACGGCAGAGGGATTCCTACAACCGGCATTAATCCCATAACCATACCGGTATTTATAACAATCTGCCAAAATATCAACATAGTAATTCCGCCGGCAAGTATGGTGCCAAAAGTATCTCTGCACCCATAGGCAATAGTCAAACCCCGAATAACAAGCAGTAGAAAAAAAAGAAGCACAACTAAAGAGCCCACAAAACCCCACTCCTCGGCCAGCACTGAAAATATAAAATCTGTATGCTGTTCAGGTAAAAAAGCAAGTATGTTTTGAGTTCCATGCAAAAACCCCTTTCCAAAAATCATGCCGGAACCTACGGCGATTTTGGATTGAATAATATGATAACCGGCGCCAAGCGGGTCGCGGTCAGGGTTCAAAAATGTTAATATTCGTTGTTTTTGGTATTCTTTAAGCAAAAACCATATAACTGGAATCAATATAGAACAAAAAGCGGTTATATATATATACGAACGCTTTTCAATTTTTACAAAAATGGTCATTGAGCCGGCAATCAATATAAGCAGAATAGCTGTCCCTAAATCGGGCTGATTAACTATCAATAAAAAAGGGATTAATGTTAATATTAACGGCGTTATTAGTTCACGCAATGTTAAACCACCAGTGTTTGCATGTTTTGAATAATACCGAGCCAGAATAATTATCACTGCTATTTTAACCATCTCGGACGGTTGAATTGAAACCGGCCCCAATATCAGCCAGCGCTTTGCCCCTCCCGCATAACTTCCGAAAAATAAGACCACAATCAAAAGCATGATGCATATCACATAAATTGCATGGGCCCATCGTTCCAGCATTTTATAATTAAACAAAAAGGAAACTGCCATTGCAACCAATCCGATAAAATACCAGACCAACTGCTTTATGCACAGTATCTTTTGCGGGCCGGGAGCTCCTGCCATTACAGCGCTGTAAAGAAGCACAATGCCCACAAACCCAAATATAATGGTCAGCCCTAATAAAACCCAATCAAAGTACTGTATAAGACGTCGATCAAACATACATCATCCTTAAATTATAAGTGAGCTAAAGTGCCTAAAGTTAAGGTA
>JABMRH010000191.1 GCA_013202725.1 Desulfobacteraceae bacterium | reverse complement strand
GTCTGCTATATTAACTGTAGTAAAACATAAAACCAAAATAAAGCATATTACTCGACATTCTGCACGCTTAACAATTCCTATAATACTTTTACCCATTAATTTAATCCTAAACCTGTTTGAGCGATTTTCTCCCACTCTTTTTTGTTTATTTCAATCAAATATTTTTTCCTGAGATTTTCTATCCATGGTTTATAGGCTTCTTCCGCCTTTTTTCTGCGCAACTGTTTTACGATTATTCTATTTAAATTACCATCTGCCTTATCAGAACCGCCGGATATGGCGGATGGTCCGCCACACCCATTATAATGTTTTTCATAATAGTTCGATATGTCTTCAGGAGTTATTACAACATGTTCCTTTAACTCTCTTTCAACCACCTTCTCTATGAGCAAACGCTTCCCAAGCTCTTTTTTCCACAAATTGTATGAAACAGCGTGCTCAAGTAAAATCTGCTCAAAAGCATTATCATCATAATCTCCCTTTATTTGCGCAACAGCTTCATCAACCTCTGAATCAGAAATCCCGATATTTAACTCTTTTGCTCTTTCTAATATAATCATCTCCTCTATCAACTGTCTCAAAAGCCGCAACTTAGCTTCCCTGCAAGAATCCGGCTCCTGTAATGCATTATGGGAATAAGCTGTTCTGACAATTTCAAGGGCTCTGTTGAAATCAACTGTTCTAACAACTCTGTCTCCGACTCTAATTAAATAATTATCGCCGGGTGCTGGATGTGAATCAGACCCATAATCACCACAACCTGTCAGGATATAAATAATTAATAAGGCTCCAAACATTGGAGACAATTTATTAGAGTATCTTATCATTGATAAATGAAAGGATCAGAAATCCTTAATCCTTAAAGTATGTTGCTGCTCAGCCGTTAACATGTTGAGTAATTTCTTTCAAGATGTTTTTGGCCTCCAACAATAGACCGGCTGCAGTGCGTTTTGACAGCTTTGCTTTTAGCACATGGTCCGGCGTAAAACTAAAACAGTCGCTTTGGTCAACAATCATATCAACAATGCCGAATGGATGTTTCTGGTGAGCCTCTGAAAAATAAAGAATGAATTGTTGTCCGGTCAGGTCAAGCCGTTTCACCCCGGCTTTTATCGACAATACTTTAAGCATGATTTTTAATAAAAGATTGTTTGCCTCTTTTGGCAAGGCTCCAAAGCGGTCAACCAACTCGTTCTTAAAATCCGATATTTCGCTAAGCTCTGTCATCTTTGCAAGGCGGCGATAAGCTGAAAGCCGCTGGTTGATATCGGAAATATAAAATTCCGGGATAAAGCTTGATAAAGGCATATTAATTTCAGGTTCAAGGCCTTCCTGAACCGGTTTTCCTTTAAGCTCGGATATCGCGTTTTCCATGAGCTTTAGAAACATGTCATAACCTACAGCAGCTATATGGCCGGACTGGGATGCGCCCAAAATTGCGCCTCCTCCCCTTATCTTTAAATCGTTCATGGCTATTTGAAAGCCAGATCCAAGGTCGCTGTGCTCCATTAATACCTTCAGACGTTTCTGAGCGTCCTTGCCTAAAGCTGTCTCATCAGGAATAAAGAGGTATGCATAAGCCTGTTCATCAGCTCTGCCTACACGGCCTCGCAACTGGTAAATCTGCGCCAATCCGAATCTGTCCGCCCGATTAATAAGAATGGTATTAGCTGAAGGAATATCAAGACCGGACTCAATTATCGTTGTACAAACAAGCATGTCGATCTCTTTATTGAAGAACCGCAGCATCACAAGCTCAAGCTCATCTTCCGTAAGACGGCCATGCGCCACATCAAGCCTGACTTCAGGCACCAGTTTTTGCAAATAGTTTGCCATTGCCCATATATTATGAATATCGTTGTGAACAAAATATATCTGGCCCTTTCTTTTCAACTCATTTCTTATTGCTTCTGAAATAACCGCCCCGTCAAACTCAGAAATGTATGTGATAATTGACTGGCGATGCTCGGGCGGTGTTGAAATAATACTAATATCACGCACTCCCATCATGGACATGTGAAGAGTGCGTGGTATCGGGGTTGCCGTCAAGATCAGAACATCTACCATGCGCCTGATTTCTTTCAGTTTCTCCTTGTGTTTAACACCAAAGCGCTGCTCTTCATCAAGCACAACAAGCCCCAAATCTTTAAAAGCAACATCTTTCTGAATAAGCCTGTGGGTTCCTATAACTATATCTATCTTTCCTGCTTTAAGCTCATCTATAATTGCACGCTGCTCACGGACGGAACGGAATCTGCTTAAACACGCAACATTGACGGGATAACGCTTAAAACGGTTTGCAAATGTCTCAAAATGCTGCTCAGCAAGCACCGTTGTGGGAACCAAGATTGCAACCTGTTTTCCATTATCAACAGCCACAAAGGATGCTCGAAGGGCTACCTCTGTCTTGCCGTATCCAACATCGCCGCATACAAGCCTGTCCATCGGGGTCGGATCCTCCATATCACGGAGCACATCATCAATTGCCTTTATCTGGTCAGGTGTTTCTTCATACAAAAAACCAGCCTCAAAATCCTGCGAATCACCTCCTGTTACCTTAAAAGCATAGCCTTTCTTTACGTTCCGCTCAGAATAGAGTTCAAGGAGTCTTCCAGCGATCTTCTCAACCGATTTTTTAACCCTTTCCTTAACCCGCTGCCATGATTTGCCGCCCAGCTTGTCAAGAACCGGAATTACTCCGTCCAGCCCCATATACTTTTGTACCATACTCATTCGATCTACAGGAAGATAAAGCTTATCATCGTCTTTATAGATAATAAGCAGAAAATCGTTGCTTGTTCCGTCTATCTTGAGCTTTATCAGGCCATCAAAGCGACCGATTCCCTGCTCAACATGAACAACAAGTTTGCCTTTCTTCAAGTCTGTAAATTCAAGCGTCTTGGCTTGAACATTTGTTTTTTGTCTTGGAATCCTTTTCCTGCTGCGCTTTACGCCGAATATTTCCTCCTCTGTAATTATAGCCAAAAATTCATCCGGCCAGACAAAACCGGATGAAACCCGGCCAAGGCATACGGCCACAGACCCTTTACTGCCTTTAGCGACAGGGAATCTGTTAATAATTCCAAGCTTAATACCGTACGGCGCCAGAAGAGATTTAATACGGTCGGCCTGCAACCCGGCGCTACAAACAATAAGAACGGCATATCCTGCCTGATTTTTATCATTAATCCAGTTTACAAGAGGCAGGAGAAGGTTCTCTTTTTTCATATGAGCCTTAAGTTCAGCTCCGACAGCGGCATTATCTTCAATATTAAAACCTATCCGCAAAAAAGGTTGCCTCTTGCCCCAACCCTCTCTTGACACAGGAAGCATTTTGACTGTCAGTGGATTCCTCTCGGACAGCATCTCCTTTGCCTTTGGCCATTGCATGTAAAAAGCGTCAGGCTCAACACATAGTCTGGCCTCTTTACAGGCGGCAAGGTAGTTCTTTGTCGCCTGTTCCTGAAGTTGATCGGCCGCCTCTTCTAATTCTTTTGGTTCTATAAGAACAAAAAGGGCCTTGTCGGGAACATAATCAAACAGTGTGTCAATCTGAGGATATATCAAAGAAATCAGGCTCTCAATTCCCGGAAACACCCCCTCTTTTTTGATACGCTCAACCAGATCTCTAACCCTGGTTACCGGAAGATCAAGGGCGGATGCCTGCTCTCTTATCCTGCCTATTATCTTATCCATAAGCTCCATTTTCAGAATCGCTTCCCCTGCCGGAAGTATGATCGCTTCCTGTATACTTTCTATCTTGCGCTGGGTCGCCGCTGAAAAAAATCTTAAGGAATCAACAGTTTCTCCGAACAGTTCGATCCTTAGCGGGTCTGAGTATAACGGAGAATAAATATCCAGAATTCCGCCTCTAACACAAAAATCCCCGGGCTCCTCCACAATCGCGGCTCGAACATAACCTCCGGCAATCAGTTTTTCTATCAAACGATCCCGGTCAATATCTTCACCAGCCATTATAAGCTCAGCATAATCGCTCAGCATAAGCTTTGGAATGAGTCTTTGCAGCAGGGCGCTTACAGTTGTAACTACAACCGGCGGCATTTCATCCTCTATCAAACGGTAAAG
Source organism: Desulfobacteraceae bacterium (assembly GCA_013202725.1). Lineage (GTDB taxonomy): Bacteria > Desulfobacterota > Desulfobacteria > Desulfobacterales > ETH-SRB1 > Desulfaltia. The sequence goes on along the minus strand of JABMRH010000191.1, from coordinate 2,693 downwards.
AGCGCTTATCCGCCTTGCCGCTGTTTCGTTGTGATATGACAAACGCTTAAACGGCAAAATATTATAAGGCGGAAAATATATTGAGGCCTTTTGAAGATCTTTTGAAAAAAAGCGCAAATCTTCCAAAAGCGTTTCAGCATCTTTTGACGAAGCTGCTACAACGACAACAGGCATCCTGTGCTCAATGTATATTCTGGAAACAAGGAATGCCCTGTCAGATCCGGACAGGCCTGTGCACTCAATTCCGGAATTTCTGCAAGGAATTAAATCAATTAAGGATTTAAGCGAATTTTTTTCTTGATTTAGATTCATAAACAAAGTAGTGCATTTTATTTATCAGGCCGACGTAGCTCAGTCGGTAGAGCAGCTGATTCGTAATCAGCAGGTAGGCGGTTCGACTCCGCCCGTCGGCTCCAAAGTATCTTGACATATATTCAATATCTGTATATTTAGTAAGTTACAGTCTTTTTTCATCTTTAGTCTGTTTGCGTCCAAAAAAATTCATAAACAGTAAGTTTGAAGTTGCTTTTACTTGAAAAATCTGAATAAATAAAATTGTTTCTGCATGTTAAACAAAGAATCATAATAAAATAAGATAATTACATCAACATATCATTATTGATAATAATGTAGCAAGTTCTTTTAGGAGGTACCATGGCATTGACTAAGAGCGATATTGTTGAAAAGGTTCATATGCTTGGTTTTACCAAGAAAGAAGCCGTTGATCTCGTCGAATCTCTTCTGGAAATTATTAAAAGCACTCTGGAAAAAGGGGATGATGTTCTGGTTTCAGGATTTGGCAAATTCTGCGTAAAAAACAAGGCGCAACGAAGGGGCCGAAACCCTGCTACAGGTGACGACTTGATGCTGAGGGCAAGAAAGGTTGTTACATTTAAATGTTCCGGTAAGTTAAGAAATAAAATCAACAATCAATAATGATTTATTTTTGTGTGACAAGCCACGCAAACTGGTAAGGATTTAAACCGATTGGATTCGTCTTAAATATCTTTCCGCTAAGAAGGTCTTTCATATCAAAATCGCCTCTGTCTTTTGGCAATGATACAGAAACATGCGTTGATGAAATATTTGTTAATGCATATATTGTCTGTTCTTTGCAATGCCTTGAAATAGCAAATACTTTTGGATCAAGTTCCAGTATTTCAAAAAAAGCGTTTGGATGAAAGGCCGGCTGTTTTTTCCTGATTTTGATCAAGTCTATATATGGAAAAAAAATTTTTGAGCGAAAGCCATCGGGATCCTCCAATTGTTTTACAATATCATCCAGTCGCAATTTTTCCCTGTTTATCATTCTGGCCATTTGAGTTTGCCTGACACCTTGTCCCCAATTGTGCGAACCTAATATGCTATGGATATAGGTGGCAGGCACTCCCGGAAGAACAAGCTGAATTGCCTGAGAGGCAAGAAATCTATCAGGATGATATTTATCAACTCCGTTTTTTTTGTTTAAGAGAGCATCAACATAGGTTATATTCAGTTCATACGGGCTCTCCGAACCATCTGAATTCCTCTTATATGAGACTCCGCCTCCATTTTCTTTAACAATCTTAATGAGCCTGTCTATTTCCTCTTCAGGCAATATCCCTTCAAGCGGACGCACACCAATACCATCATGTGAGGCCGTAAAGTTGAAAAAGGTATTGGCTTCAGACTTTAAATAAAGCCCTTTTGCCCAGCTTGACAAGGCCGTTGAATCCTCAATTGCAAAGGAATAAAAAAGCAGCGGCGGCAGCGTAGAGTTATAAACCATTTGCGCCTCATTCCTGCCATCTCCAAAATAGCTGATATTTTCCACATGAGGCACATTTGTCTCCGTAATAATCATGACATCAGGGGCAACGCGATCTAATATGCTTCGAAATAATTTCACCACATCATGGGTCCGGCTCAGGTTAACACAATTCGTCCCGATCTCCTTCCATAAATAGGCAATTGCATCGAGCCGCAGAATGGTTGCGCCCTGCTTCACATAAAAAAGCAGTATCTCAACCATCTTTTCAAGAACATCAATGCTTTTAAAATTAAGATCTATCTGATCGGCGCTAAATGTTGTCCAAACATTGACAGTCTTTCCGGAGCTTTTTGTAAATTCAGTTAAAAGCGGCAGCGATCTGGGCCTTGTAACCCCGGACAGATCAATCGATGAGTCTGTTTCAATGGCAAGGTCTTCAAATCCCTGTTCCTCATTTAAATACTTTTCAAACCACTTACTCTTCGAAGAAACATGATTCAGCACAAGATCAAACATAAGCTGAAAATCGCCGCCCAATGATTTAATGTCCTCCCAGCCCCCAAGCTTTGGATCTACACAATAAAAATCAATAACAGAAAAACCGTCATCAGAAGAATATGGGAAAAATGGGAGAATATGTATTGTTGAAAATACATCTTTGAAGTGTTTTGCGGCAAACCTGTGAAACATTTTCAGTGGGGCTTCTCCGTCTGAATACAGGGAGTCGCCGTAAGTTATAAGAACCACATCCTCCTGGGAAAAATAGTCCTGCGCCTCTCTTTTTCTGGCTGGAAACTTTTCTATTAAGGGAAGAATTTTATTAAAGGCCAGGGCTCCCTTTTTTGTGCCGTATATTTTATTCAAAATGCCCTTAACAGCGTCAACTCCTTCCATTATCTTACCTCCTGCAGTGAGACCTTTGGAATCCGCCTGAGGCGGATTG
>JABMRH010000190.1 GCA_013202725.1 Desulfobacteraceae bacterium | reverse complement strand
ATGAGACATCGAAGTGGATGATCAGGAAACAGCCATGCTTGATTTTGTGCACGTTCTGCACGAACGTCCCCGTAAGTTTATGGATATCCCCCTGTTTTCCACGGATTTACACTGATTGACATGGTTACTAATCATGGCTCCTAATCACTCTTGACGAGCCAGATATTATATTATAAAAATTCAGTGATTTTTTTGTGTTTAAAACTATCTGCGTTTATCTGTGTGAATCTGTGGCTGAATAGTTACCCTTTTTGCATCTGTCCATAATCCTTCAAGGTCATAAAAACTGCGCAAAGGTTCATAAAAAACATGAATAATAACATCGCCGTAGTCTAACAAAATCCAGTGTCCTTCCTTTATACCCTCTATGCCAAGCGGCTTTATTCCATGCTTTTTGAGATAAATCTGAATAAATTCGGCAATTGCCATAACCTGGCGGTTTGAACTGCCGCTGCAAATGATAAAAAAATCTGCAATAGAAGTTAGCCCACGGACATCAAGAACCACAGGATCGATCGCCTTTTTCCCCGTAACTGCTTTAACATAATGAGCAAGAAACCCATCAAGATCATTGGTCATAGATAAAGTCCTTTTGCCTTAATAAATTCTTCTACCTTTTCAGGGACTAAAGATTTAAGAGACATGCCCTGGTTGATAAGTTTGCGTATTTTTGTTGACGAAATATTTATTGGGCTTATATCAAAGAAAAAGACAGGCTGTTTATCAGAATGGATATAGCATGATTGTGAAAAGGAATAGTTATAACCGTGAGATATGCTTTTTTTCAGATAATTTTCAATAGATTTCAGGATAATGGACTTATCAGAGCTCCCTGTCCCGGGCCTGGGAATTACAATAAAGGAGGTAAGCATGAAAATGTCCATATAAGATTTCCATGTGTCTATTTCAAGGAAAGCATCAAGGCCGATGATAAGATAAAGCCGGCTTTTTTTCGGTGATATGGATTTGAAATGGCAAACAGTATCGATTGTATATGAAGGCCCTTTGCGTTTCAGCTCAACATCGGAAACAGTGACCGATTTCATAAGGGCGGGGCAGCTTGCAACAGCGAGGCGTATCATCTCCATACGGTTTTTTGCGTCAGCAAGATTTTTTTGCTCTTTATGCGGGGGAAGGGCGGATGGAATAAGATGGATTTCATCTAAAGAAAACCCTTTTTGCACCTCTTCGACAGCCCTTAGATGTCCATTATGAATCGGATTAAATGTGCCGCCAAAAAGTCCTATATGCATTACTTAAAGCCTTATCTGCCCGTCTCCGAAAACTACAAACTTGGTAGTGGTAAGCTCTTTCACACCCATTGGCCCGAAAGCATGCAGCTTGGAAGTGCTGATGCCGATTTCAGCCCCTAATCCTAACTGTCCTCCATCGTTGAAGCGTGTTGAAGCATTTACAAGAACAACCGAAGAATCCACCTCGCGTATAAAACGCCTGGCCATCTTATAATCTGATGTAACAATGGCTTCCGTATGGCTGGAACCGTACGTTGCCATGTGCGCGATGGCCTGATCCATATCCTCCACCACCTTTACGGCAATAATAAGATCCAGATATTCGGCAGGCCAGTCCTCTTTGGTTGCGTTTACTGCTTTTGGCAGGATATGGCATGTTTCAGGGCAACCCCTGATTTCGACCCCGGCCTTAACAAACCGTTTTTCGATAGCCGGCAAAAATTCATGAGCCACTGATTTGTGAACAAGCATTGTCTCCATGGCATTACATACGCCGGGGCGCTGAACCTTTGCATTAAAACAGATCTCTTCAGCCATAAACAGATCTGCGCTATCATCAACATATACATGGCATACGCCTTTATAATGTTTTAATACAGGTATCTTTGAATTTTCCACGACAAAACGGATCAAACCCTCGCCGCCACGCGGTATAATAAGATCAATAAATTCCTCCTGCTTTAGAAGTGCGTTGACAGCCGCCCTGTCCCTAACCGGCACAACATTGACCGCAGCCTCCGGAAGACCGCTTTCAACAAGAGCATGGCCTATAATTCCGGCTAATGCCTGATTGGAATGGAATGCCTCAGAACCGCCGCGAAGTATAACCGCATTTCCGGCTTTCAGGCAAAGGCCGGCAGCATCTACGGTAACATTTGGCCTTGATTCATAAATTATGCCGATAACGCCCAAAGGTATGCGCATACGCGCCACCTGCAAACCATTTGGTCTTATCAATGTCTTGCTCATGGAACCGACAGGGTCGTCAAGCTGCGCCACCTCCCTCAGTCCATCAGCCATAGATTTTATGGTTGAATCATATACGGTAAGCCGATCAATCATTGCACTTGAAAGCCCCATCTCCTTTGCGCGTAAAAGATCCTTATTGTTTTCTTCTTTTATATATGAAGCTTCTTTTTCTATTTTACCGGCAATTCCAAGAAGAACCCCGTTTTTTTTAATTGACGGGCATTTTGCCATTTCTATTGAAGCAGATTTTGCGGCTTTTGCCATTTCCAGAACCGTTAATTCAACAGACATTTTTTCTCCTTGAAATTTTTATAACAGGTGTTAAGTGTTAGGTGTTAAGTGTTAAGAGCTTGATAAAACAGTTAATTGCTTTAACCTAACACTTAACACTTTACACTTAACACCTGATGAATTCGACTTGTTACGAATTCATCAACATTAATCATAATATGTAATAGCCAGGTTGTCTCTATGTATAACTTCATCATAAGACTTATATCCGAGACACTCCTTAATTTTGCTTGACTTGAGCCCCATGATCTTGCGTATATCGGCTGCGCTGTAATTGACAAGGCCGGTCCCCAATTTCCTATTATCCTCCATTTGAAATTCTACAGGCGCTCCCACACTGAATTTACCTTCCACACCAATAATACCGCCTGGAAGAAGACTCTTTCCTTTTTTAAGTATTGCGTTTGCGGCGCCGTTATCAATTCTGATAACCCCCTTAGGCTTCAAACTATAAGCGATCCAGCATTTACGCCCTGCAAGCTTTTCCTTTTTCGGAACAAAAAAGGTTCCATACTCTTTTCCGGAAAAAATCTTTTTCAAAATATCAGGTTTTGCGCCACCGGCAATTATCATAGGTATTCCAGCTGCAGTAACCTTTTTAGCGGCATTTATCTTTGCAATCATTCCCCCGGTTCCGAGGGCGCCTGGAATATCACTTGCAAATTTTTCAATGCTCCTTTTTATTGTGGATACAACCGGAATCAGCTCTGCATCCGGATTATTGCGAGGATCTTTATTATAAAGCCCGTCAATATCGGTAAGATTGATTAGAATATCGGCATCCATCAGCATTGTGATCATGGCGGCAAGATTGTCATTATCTCCAAATCTAATCTCTTCCACCGCTACCGTATCGTTTTCGTTAATAATCGGAACAAACTGCCATGCCAACAATGTGCTTAAAGTGTTTCGAGCATTTAAGTATCTTTTTCGGTTGCTGAGATCTTCGCTGGTCAGAAGAATCTGGGCCACCTTTTTCCCATATCTGGCAAATGCCTTTTCATACTCCATGATAAGTCCGGCTTGACCGACAGCGGCAATTGCCTGCCTTTTGGGGATTTCATCCGGCCTCCTGGAAAGTCCGACCTTCCTTATTCCTGATGCCATAGCTCCTGATGAAACAAGGATAACCTCCATTCCTCTGTCAATAAGATAACAAATCTGCCTGCTGATGGACCTGACAGCTTTTAGGTTCAATCCATTATCTTCGGTGAGGATTCCGCTGCCAATTTTGACAACAATACGCCTTGCGCAATCAAAACATGATTTTCTGTTTTTATTCATGAAGCTTGTCCAATAATAATAGTTCAGCCAGAAAGACACCAACACACCAGGATTATAATATAATTCTCCTAAAATTTATAATTTAGGAATTGCGAATTTAGGTATTTAGGAATTAAAGGTATTCTATTGATTTTAATCCCTCAATCATATTCCTTCTTTGTGCCTTTGTGCCTTTGTGCCTTTGTGGCCTAATGCGTTACGTTCAATAATTGAACGATTTGCGATTTTAGATGGTCAACCCCTTTTCCGGTAATGGCGGAAATTAATGCTATCTTCTTTTCCTTGGCCGCGGATTGAAATATATCTGCCGCTTCTTTAGCGCCTGGAATATCAAGTTTATTTAATACAATAATCTGAGGCTTTTTTGCAAGATTTTTGCTGTATAATGCAAGTTCCCTGTTTATAGCATTATAAACATCAAGGGGATGGTTAGTGTCAATAGATGATATATCGATAAGATGAATAAGGATCCGGGTTCGCTCTATGTGTTTTAGAAATCTTATACCCAGCCCGGCCCCTTTATGTGCTCCTGCTATCAATCCGGGTATATCAGCGACAACAAAAGGTTCTCCCCGAAAAGGCTCTTTCAGCCCTGTTTGAACTACGCCGAGGTTGGGTGTAAGTGTTGTAAAGGGGTAATCGGCTATTTTGGGTCGCGCTGAAGATATTACGCTGATAAGGGTGGATTTCCCCGCATTGGGAAGACCGATAATGCCCACATCCGCAAGGAGTTTGAGCTCTATCTTTAGAGTCAGTGTTTCGCCGGGTTCACCCGGCTGGGCAAACCGCGGTGTACGGTTTGTTGACGATTTAAACCGTGTATTTCCCTGACCGCCTCTGCCGCCTTTTGCTATCACAAAAGTTTCGCCAGGTTTAACAAAATCTTTTATCAGGCACCCGGTTTCGACATTAAAGACCAGGGTACCAATGGGGATTTCTATTTTAAGATCTTCACCGTTCTTGCCTGCTTTTTTTTTGCCCTGTCCGCCGCCGCCGTTTTTAGCTTTCAGCTTCTTCCTGTATTGAAACTGATACAGGGTGCGTTTTCGTGATGTTGCCACAAAAACAATATCCCCGCCTTTTCCGCCATCTCCTCCATCCGGCCCTCCGCGGGGTATAAATTTTTCACGCCTGAAACTTACACATCCGCGGCCTCCATCCCCGGACTGAACAGTAATAATCGCTTCGTCAATGAATTTCACTCTGCATAAACACTTACTTTCTTGCGTGAACGGCCTATTCGTTCATAAGCAACAATCCCGTCAACGGTGGCAAATAATGTATAATCTCGACCCATTCCAACATTATTTCCCGGATGAACCTTTGTTCCAAGCTGACGAACCAGTATATTTCCGGCCCTTACCTTTTCTCCGCCATATCGTTTAACACCACGCCTTTGTCCATTGCTGTCGCGACCGTTTTTTGAACTGCCGCCGGCTTTTTTATGTGCCATTATTTCTACTCCTTGCGTCATAATTATGCCACCAAGACACCAAGACACCAAGATTATAATATAATTCTCTTGCAATTCATAATTTATCAATAATATCCCTTCTTTGTGCCTTTGTGCCTTTGTGGCTTAACTGTTACAAATGTTATTTATGCTTCAATAT
>JABMRH010000189.1 GCA_013202725.1 Desulfobacteraceae bacterium | reverse complement strand
GCCAGGCAGGTTGTCTCTGAAATTGACTATCTGACAAAAAGGTATAAAACCCTGTCTATCGCCTTCATGGATAATCTGCTTCCGTTGAGGGAAAGCAAGGAAATATTTTTACGACTTCATAAACTGGGCAAAGATCTGCGCCTGTTTGCAGAGATACGGGCAAACACGTCATATGAGGTGTTAAAAGCCATGCGCTTAGCCGGTGTTGAAGAGGTACAGATAGGGATAGAGGCATTAAGCACCCGGCTTCTTAAAAAGTTTAACAAAGGAACCACCTGCATCCAAAATCTGGAGATAATGAAAAATTGCGAAGAGCTCGGCATTGCCGACATATCAAACCTGATTCTTTGCTTTCCCGGAAGTGATATAACCGATGTAAAGGAAACCTTGCGCTCCCTTGATTTTGCATTTCCTTTTCACCCATTAAGGGTCGTTAACTTCTGGCTCGGCCTTGGAAGCCCTGCCTGGGAAAATCGGCACGCCTTTGGCCTTAGAGCGGTTTTTAACCACCCAAACTATGCCGCATTGTTTCCACCGGATGTTTTTCAATCGATTAGTTTTATGATACAGTCTTTCAGAATGGACCGTGTATATCAGAAAAAATTGTGGCAACCTGTTAAGAAAAAGGTAAAAGCCTGGAAAAAGTCGTATGCCCTGCTCCACAGCGGTCTTTCATATTCACCGATTCTCAGCTTTCGTGACGGAGGCGATTTTTTGATCATCCGTCAAAAACGCCCGGGAGCGGATCCGCTGACGCATCGTGTGAACGGAATCTACAGAAATATCTACCTTTTTTGCCGGACCAACCGTTCACTAAAGCGTATTATAGCCGATTTCCCGCAGATAGGTGAAGACAGGATTATAAAATTTTTAAAAATGATGAATGGCAAGAAGTTGATATACGAAGAAAACAGCAGATACCTTAGTCTCGCTGTAAGACCTTTGGAAAAGGAACAAAAACAATGACCAAAAACTTTCAGGCAAACTGTCTTCCGGTTTTAATCGGAAGCCTTCCGATAGACAACCACTCGGAAGCTATAAAGCTTGTTTATAAATATACCCCTGAAATACCATTATGGGTTCAATTGCCTGTTTTTAAAGAGGAAGGCATGCTGGCTCAATTTCTGCCTGGAATGCCCGGTCTAACTATTGAAAATGACAGATCCTTTATAGACACTGCCGGCAATAATTTTGACAATGAACTTGTTTCATTCTACGAAGATTATATAGCTGTAACCGAAGGCCTGGCCGATCTTTTATCGTCACGATTTGCCCTTACAACCGATGCAGCCGCAGGTTTTTTTGAATTTATAAAACAAACCAGGACGCTTTCCGATCCTTTGATTGCAGTCAAAGGGCAAATCACGGGCCCAATAACATTTTGCACAGGTGTAAACGACCAAAATGGAAGAGCTGTTTTTTATGACCACCAGATAAGGGACGCTGCCGTGAAGCTATTGGCCATGAAAAGCAAATGGCAGGTCAGACAGCTTTCTCAATTCAAATGTCCGGTGATGATTTTTTTCGATGAGCCCGGCATTGCCGGATTCGGCTCATCTGCATTTATCAGCATATCACGTGATGAGATTTTAAAATGCTTTGAAGAAACCTTTGAAGCAGTACACTCCGAAGGCGGCCTTGTTGGAATACATGTCTGCGCCAATGCCGACTGGTCGCTGGTTCTGGAATCTTCCGCAGATATTGTCAGTTTTGATGCTTATTCCTTTTTTGACAGGTTCATTCTTTACCCTGAGCAGATTAAGAGATTTATGGATTCAGGCCGCATCCTGGCATGGGGGATTGTACCGACCTCAAATCCTGAAGATATTGACAGAGAAACAACCGATTCACTGGTATCAAAATGGGAGGATAAAGCCGCTCAAATAGAGCTGCTCGGCATTGACAGGTCGCAAATACTGGCCCAGTCCCTTATAACTCCGAGTTGCGGTACAGGCTCACTGAACATAGAACGTACAATAAAGGTGCTTGATTTGACAAAAGAGGTTTCAAGACGGTTGAGAGATAAAATAAGGTAACAGTTCAGTCACTAAGCCACTAAGGCACAAAGGCACAAAGGCACAAAGGAAAGACATATTTTTGAAAACCTTATATGATAAGGAATCCCGCGTTCCGCGGGACCAAAAATTTACAGATATTGCTTTTTACTGTGCATAAGAAATAAATAACCATTAGGCAAAGTAGTGCCCGTTCCCCGAACGGGCCGATGAGGGCATCGGCCCCTACTTAGTGTCTTTGTGGCTGGCCTATTATAAAATAAGGAGGAAACAATGGGTGATATAAGGATGTACGGAGAAATTCGCACTGATTACGATTGTGAAACCACGGGCCTTCCGGCAGAAAGATGGGGAGAAGCGTTATTCAAGGTTGGAGAGGAAGATATTGTTCTGGAAGTAAGCGTAGAAGAAAATGTAATAGTGTCGATAATGGCAGGAGATGATGCTATGTGGAAGGGCACTCTCAAAGGCTTAAAGAAGATGCTTAAAGGTGAAATCAAGGCCGGATAGGACCAGTTTAAGTTTTTCACCAGAATATGATCAATAACCTCATCTCAATTATCCTTGAAAATATTTTTCAGGGGCCGGGAATCCTTACTATAATAAAAAATTAATAATATATTTTGCGGAAAGCAGCACTATTATAATTGCAAGAATTATTTTAATAATCTTTGCGGGCATAAACTTTTGTAATCTTGCCCCGCAGTACATGCCTGCAAAACCGCCTGCGCCGAACAGCACGCCCAGCGCCCAGTCAGGAGCGATCGCCAGGCCTGTGTGAGCGTAATACGGCGCTATTATTGTGTAAAAAATTACCCCTGCAACAGAGGTTAATAATGTGCCTAAAAGCGCTGCTCCTGCTATCGTATATACCGGAAGGGCGAAAACAGCCACAAGAAACGGGGCGATAATTGCACCGCCCCCTATTCCATAAGTTCCGCCGATTATTCCAACAACAAATGTAAGCGCAAACAACGCAATAGTATTAAAGGTGAAGGTTTCACCGTAGAAACTATAGGTGTAACGAGTCAATGAAAACTTGACTGTTTTAATCCTGACCTCATGATCATGCCCGGATTCATCGCCCTTCCTGATTTTATCGAACCTTTGCTTGAATCTTTCTTCAAGCTCTTTGGCTTTTTGTGTTTTGCCGCCTTTTTTTACAATTGCATAAAAGAGCCTTAGCCCGATATAAAGTAGAACGCACCCGACGAAAAATTTAAAATTTTTCGGATCAGGAAGATATTTTATCCGAATAATAGCGCCGATAAAAACGCCCGGAAGCGTGCCTGCAATAATTACCCATGCAAGAGGCCACGCCATCCTTCCTTCCCTGATGTATCTGTACACACCGCTGGGAATTGCGACAATATTATAAACAAGATTTGTTGGGCTTACAGCAGGGCTGATAAAACCAAGCACGCTGACCTGAAAGGGCAAAAGAAGAAAGGCTCCGGACACCCCCCCCATAGAGGTAAATGTGGAAACAACAAATGCGACAATAAAAGGTATTAGCGGGGATACATGGACTCCTGAAACTTCAAAATACATAGCCTGGCCCTCCTGTATTATGATTGGAAAAATTCCAATTTTTTTTATGATACGTGCAAATAAGGAAACACTATCTTGTTCTTTATACTGAGACCTGACCCCTCCCTAATTCAAAGCTGTCATTTCGAGCAAAGCGAGAAATCTTATCATATTGTTAATATTGAATTTTAAGATTTCTCCCTACGGTCGAAATGACAAAAAGTGGGGGTTTTCGTTCAGGCACTAATTAGGACATAACCTTCAAGGTCAACCGCGACACGGGAAAATCCGATTTTTCTGAATTTTTCGACAATAGTTTCCCTGTTTTTTTTATCTGAAATGCTTTCAATTTCCTCCGGATTCACCTCTATCCTTGCCGTGTTTTCATATTTTCTTACGCGGCAAGCGTTAAATCCAAGGCTTATCAAAACATTTTCCGCCTGATCAACCATTTCAAGGGCCTTCACGGTTATAGAGGTCCCATATGGAATCCTTGTTGCAAGACATGCCTGAGCCGGTTTGTTCCAGGTCTCAAGATTCATCTCTTTTGAGAGCAGCCTGATGTCATCCTTGGTAAGCCCGGCATCAATCATGGGGGCAATAACTCCCATTTCCCGTGCCGCAGTATGTCCGGGACGAAAATCTTCAAGGTCATCTACATTAGCTCCATGAGTTATATATTTAATGCCGATGCCTGACGCAATTTTTATAAGCTTTCCAAAAAGATTTTTTTTGCATACATAACATCTGTCCTTCCTGTTGGCCACAAAAGCAGGCAGACTCATTTCCTTTGATTGCAGTATAATATGTTTAATGCCGTAATTTTTTACAAATTCAATGGCTTTCTTCTTTTCACGCTCCGGATGTATTTGTGACACCGCTGTCACGGCGACTATATTCTTTTTTAATACTTCATGGGCTACGGCAAGAAGAAAAGCGCTGTCAACACCTCCTGAGAATGCAACCATCAAGGAATCAAGTTCTTTGAGAATTAAAACCAATCGCTTTTTTTTATTTAAACTTAACCGGTTCATTATAAAATGTCGTATTAGTTCAGCCACAAAGGCACTAAGACACCAAGATTATAATATAATTCTTTTCCCATCATATATAATCGGGATATCAACTTGCCTTTGATATTTTAGTTCTCGTTTGGATAGTTCGTGACAAAAACAGATTAATCATATATAGAGTACCTGAACAAAAACCCATCTTTTTTGTCATTTCGACCGCAGGGGGAAATCTTTAACCAGGGTCTGTTTAATCAATGCAAAAGTCAATAAAATATCTTGCAGCCTTCTTCGTTATTCTGGTTCTGGCCGCACTTGTTATTTATTCAAGTTTTTCAAACATAAAAAACTATTATATTAAGGCCACGGACGGAGCCGTTGAAATATGGCAAGGAAAATTCGCCCCAATGAGCCGAGGGCTGTTTATTACTTTACCCGGAGCGCAAGCTCCACAATTAATTAAAGAGGTTTATTCAAAAGAAGAGGTTTTCCCGATTATCTTTAGTTATTATGTCGACAGGGCCGACGCCCTTCTGGATATACCCGGAATGCCTGATTTTGATGGAATTAAATTCTACCTGAACAAGGCTATTTCCTTTGGGACTACCGATGATCTCCGCAAGAAAGCCTATGCGCGTTTAAACAGCATCGACATGATGATTTTCCAGTACAAGGCCGATGTTGCCGCAAGCAAAGAAACTATTGACGGCTTTAAAACCGCTCTGGAGTATCTCAACAAGGCTGCTTTACTTGACCTTGATGACAACCAGCGCAAACTTATAAACCAGAAAACCGAATCCCTCATGGCTAAAATCGCAGAGTCTATAGCCAGCCCGCCTAAAATGCCGGCAACTACGCCTCCCACCAAATAGTCCACCACTCGACTACTCAACTATACAAATGAGACCTTTGAAAAATGCTCAATTT